>CAYNIO010000144.1:0-1584 GCA_964397495.1 uncultured Planctomycetia bacterium | reverse complement strand
AGTTCTTTTGCTAAATATCTTCCCAAAAACCCTGTGATTCCTGTGATAAATACGCTACCTCTCCCCATATCTCTTAAACACCACGCAGCAATTATTTCCACCAAAGGCAAAACCGTTATTTAAAACTATGCGCAAAGACTTTTTTCTGGCCTTATTAGGGACACAGTCTATATCACATTCAGGGTCAGGAGTTTTGTAATTTATAGTAGGAGGAACTACTTCCTCCTGCAGGGCAAGACAGCAACTTACAGCCTCAATGCTTGAGGCTGCGCCCATACAGTGCCCCAGCATCGATTTTATGGAACTTACAGGGATTTGTCGGTATCTTCTGCCAAAAACTTCTCTAATAGCATGGCACTCTGCCTTATCATTCTGCAGCGTGCCTGTCCCGTGGGCACTAATATAATCCACATCATCCACAGAAATTCCAGAATTATTAAGAGCCTTTTCTATAGCCTTTCTTATGCCCCGGGGATGGGGGGCAGTTATGTGGTAAGCATCGCAAGAAAGGCCATAACCCAAAACTTCAGCATAGATATGTGCACCTCTGTTCAGGGCATGTTCTAACTCCTCAAGTACTAAGACTCCTGCCCCCTCGCCTATAAGCATGCCTTTCCTATTCTTGTCAAAGGGCTGGCAAATCCTTGGTGCCATAGCATAAAGCTTCAAAAATCCCTGGAAATTTATCTTGGAAAGCGCATCCGCCCCCGCACAAAGGGCGCAATCTATATCTCCTCTCCTTATCAAGTCAAAACCATAACCTACAGCATAATTCCCTGCTGAGCAGGCCGTGGGAAACAGTATATTCTTGCCCTTCATCTTAAAATGAATGCCTATATTGCCGCTAAGATTGTTCGCTGGAGACAGAACTACCTTCTTCCTCTCTAAATCCTTTCTGCCTGAAAACCAACTTTCAAACAAATACTCAATCTGAAGGTTCTCCGCCATGGTCGTGCCTAAGAATACTGCTTCTATGTGTTTAGGCTTAAGGCCCGAATCTTCAAGGGCGAGTTTCACAGCCGCTACTGCCAACTGTGTAGCCCTGCCCATAAATTTTATCTTCTCCTTAGGGGCAAATTCCTCAGGATTAAAATCCTTAATTTCTCCAGCATAATGGCGTTTCATCTTAGAGGTATCAAAAGAGGCAATCTTCCTTATTCCGGATTTACCTCTGACAAGACTCCTCCAGAATGGCACTTTTCCTATGCCTACAGGCGAGACTACTCCCAATCCACTAACTACTACCCTTCTATTCACCTTCTAATCTCACACCGAAAGATAGTTGGGCCGAGGCGGCAATATCGTCATCCACTCTGGCTAAGGCTTTAGTAATCCCTGCGTTATTCAACACCTTCACGGGCTCTACCTCTAAGTAAAGTCTATCCCCAATTTTAACTGGCTTAAGGAAGCGAATTTCAGCCTTGCCGAAATAATATGTGGGCTTTTTTTTGGCTATTTCGGGCTTCATCAAAGAAAAGAGGACAATCGAAGCCTGAGCCATTGCTTCAAGAATTATTACCCCCGGCATTACAGGATTTCCAGGAAGATGCCCTTTAAAAAAATAATCGTTGCTGGTAACATTCT
>CAYNIO010000143.1:0-1637 GCA_964397495.1 uncultured Planctomycetia bacterium | reverse complement strand
GAAGAGAGTCCTTGTAGTAGGAGACCTTATTCTTGACCACTACATTTGGGGAGAGGTAGAGAGGATATCCCCTGAGGCCCCAGTGCCAGTAGTGTGGTTAAAGAGGGAAAGTTATCTTCTGGGAGGGGCCTGCAATGTTGCTCAGAACATCAAAGGCCTTGAGGGCGAAGTGCTTCTCTGCGGAGTGATAGGAAATGACCCTTATTCGCAGGTTCTTATCAAACTTTTGCATAAGAAAAAAATTCCTACCAGGGGTTTAATAAGGACAAAAAGCAGGCCTACAACTTTAAAGACGCGGGTTATTGCCCACCACCAGCAGGTTGTGCGCGTAGACAGGGAAGAGGTTTCTTTTATCGACGGCAGGGTAAGGAGGCGCCTCCTCGATTTTATGTACAGGAATAAGAATAACTTTGATGCTATAATCATCGAGGATTACGGCAAGGGCCTTATCCAGCCTGCGCTCATTCTTAAAATATTAGATTTGGCACATTCCTATAAAAAGATTGTGGCAGTAGACCCTAAGGAGGAGCATTTCCGGTTTTATAAAGGCGTAGATATCATAACCCCTAACAAGAAAGAGGCTTCAAGAGGCGTAGGCCTTCCTTTGAAGACCCCTCAGGATTTAGAAAAAATTGCGGGAGTATTGAATAAAGATTACGGTATAAAGATAGTTCTTATAACTTTAGGGGAGGAAGGCATGCTTCTGTATGAAAATTCCAGCAAGGTCGCCCACATCCCCACGGTTGCCCAGGAGGTCTATGATGTCACAGGTGCGGGAGATACAGTTATTGCTACTTTTACTTTAGGCTTAAGTTCTGGATTAAAACCTCTGGAGGCTGCGGTTCTGGCAAATTATGCTGCCGGTGTTGTGGTGGGCAAGTTAGGCGCATCCTCTATAACTTTGAAAGAGATTAAAGAGAGAATAAAAAATGCTTAGGGCAGTGGGGATTATACCCGCGCGTTTTTCCTCGCAGCGTTTTCCCGGCAAGGTTCTGGCAGATTTATTCGGGAAGCCTTTGGTGCAGTGGGTGTGGGAGTCTGCGGTAAATGCCTCTACTTTGGAAAAGGTGGTTATTGCCTGCGATGAAGACGAAGTTTTGCGTGCATGCAGGGAGTTTGGGGCTGAAGTTGTTATGACTTCTGCCCAGCATCGCTCTGGGACTGACCGCATATGCGAGATACTTAATCAGTTGGATACAGAAATTATAGTGAATATCCAGGCGGACGAGCCACTCCTGAAGCCTTCTATGATAGACGATTTGGTCTTGGGGTTGGAGAAGGATAGAAATATCCAGGTGTGCACTCTGGTGAAGGAAAGCCAGGATTTTGAGGAATATACTTCCGTAGATGTAGTTAAGGCTGTTTTGGACAGAAAAAACTATGTTCTTTATTTCTCCCGTAGCCCCATACCCCATTTTCGCGGAAGAATTCCAGCGAGGTTCTACAAACATATTGGTCTTTACGCCTACCGTAAAGATTTTCTTTTTGTATTCAAAAACCTTCCCCATTCTTTCCTTGAGGAGTCTGAGAAACTTGAGCAATTAAGAATTCTGGAGGCAGGTTTCAGAATAAAAGCAGTCCTCACTAATTTTGACACTTTGGGAGTAGATACCCCACAAGATTTAGAAAAGGTGAAA
>CAYNIO010000142.1:0-1680 GCA_964397495.1 uncultured Planctomycetia bacterium | reverse complement strand
GGCCCGATCCTTGGGATGGAAGTTATTCATTGACTGTAAGTGGAGATAAACTTTATGTGGAGTGTTCTAAAGGAAATCTGCTTATTACTGGTAATATAAACAGATAATTTATTTTAGTAGTTTTAGCATCTGAGGATGGATTAAAGAATTAGAGGCAAGTATCTGGGGCAGGAAGATATTAAATTCCTGCCCCTTAAAATTTGTGACTCTTCCTCCTGCCTCCTGAACGATTAAACTGCCGCTTGAAGTATCCCAGGGTTTAAGGTAAAGTTCCCAGAAGCCATCGAGTCTTCCGCAGGCCACATAACACAAATCCAGGGCAGCAGAGCCCGAACGTCTTACTCCTTGCGAGGCCTTAAGAAATTTTATAAAGTGTTTGATGTTTTTGTCTGGTTTTTTCTCAAACTCATAATAAAATCCTGTGCACAAAAGGGCATCTTTGAGTTTTCTTATCCTTGAGACCCTGATTCTCTTTCCATTAAGAAAAGCACCTTTGTTTTTTTTAGCCCAGAAGAGTTCGTTACGAGTAGGGTCATACACCACCCCTATTAATGGCTCTTTATCTTTAACCAGGCTGCAGGACACGCAAAATACTGGATACTGGTGGGCAAAGTTATTGGTTCCATCCAGAGGGTCAACCACCCAGGACAGGCCTTTATATCTTGGAGAATAATTTAATTCCTCTGCCAGAAAACCCACACTGGGAAATTTATTTTTAAGGTACCTTTTTATCAGCCTTTCTACCTCTTTGTCTACCCAGGTGACAATATTCCTTTTTCCTTTAAATCCCACTTTTTTGACCTTTCCCAGGTTTTTTAATATGAATTTACCTGCCTTAAGAGAGATATATTTTGCTTCTTTTAAGAATATCTCCAGATTCATACGTTAAGTCTCCTCAATTAGGAATATTTCCTGAATTTTACCATATAATTCGTCTTTCCCAAACTAAACAAATCGACACGGTCATTTTGTTTAGTTTGCGGGATCAGATGGACAATTGCTTCAATTTCCGGGATAAACTGCTATAATAATGTTGTGAAGGAGAGTATCTGGATAGGTATTTTCTACCTTATCTTCAGAATTATTATCCTGGCAGGCATAATCTACTACGTAGTCTATGAGATAAGAAAATACCGCAAGAAAAATGAGCAAGATTGAGGATATTCTTAGATTAGAACAACAATTGTCTTCCCAGATCGAAGAGGCAGAGGAAAAATCCCGCAAGATTATTGAATCCTCACGTAAACAGGCGCAGGATATCCTCAAAGAAGTTTCTCTTGAAGTTGCTTCCTATAAAGCCCGCAAGGAGGAAGAACTTAAAGAGCAGATTAGGCACTTAAGGCTTAATTTAGAAGAGAAATTTGAACTTCGCAAAAAGATAATAAGCCAGTCTTTAGAGAAGAAAAGGAAAGAATTCTTAGATTGGATAATCAGGAAAATCTCGGGGCAGGATTGATGATTCTTGATTATGCTGGAGCCTGTGGAATCCTGGGGGCCTTAAGAAGTAAGTCTATAAAGGAACAAGATTTAAACATCCTTGAAGAGAAAAACGAGGCTTACATTCTAGATTTTCTTAAGGATTATCTTGAGGAAAAATATCCTCCAACATATGAATTGATGCTCATAGAGAAAGCCCTTTACGAACTTTTTCTTGAGAGGGTGGGTAAACTTTATAAATTC
>CAYNIO010000141.1:0-1767 GCA_964397495.1 uncultured Planctomycetia bacterium | reverse complement strand
CCCTACCTGCCTTGCTCCTACCAGAGCCAGAATTTCCCTTCTTTTCAAGAAAGGTTTTATTTCCTTTTCTATCTGGCGGTTTACATATTTCATAATCTTAGCAGGGCTATTCTTTCCATCACATAAATTTTAGCAGGGACAATAAATAAGTCAACTTCCTCTCAGGCCCGCCCTCATAGTTTAAACTCATTGTTTTGCGTCTTCGCTTCCTGTCTGGTCAGGGTCAAGTTTTTTGTAGACTATTGTTTTTATCTGTTTAAGGATATCTTCTGCCTGGGTGCTTGCCTTTTCAATCCTTTCTAAGCCCTCAAGGATTTTTTTCATATCTTTTTCAACCTCCTTAGGCAGGGTATTTTGGTTGAGGGCATCCTGAAGGCCTTCCTTTATTACTCCTGCGCCCAGGAGGCACAGATAAATTTTATTGCCCAGAATATGAAACATACTCCTTAAAGATACGTCTTTTTTCCAGTTCATTGTTCCTTTTCCTCCTTTTTCCCGGATTTCTCAATATTTTCCAGGGCCTGGTCGAGAGTCTGCTTTAATAATTGGAAACTTACAGGTTTATGTATGTAGAAAGAGGCTCCTTTCCGGAGGCACTCCTCGCAGAAGTCCTGGTCTGAGGCAGTAATCATAATTATCTGGCATTCTGAGTCCATTTCTCTTATTTTCTCTAAAACTTTTCTTCCGTCTTTTATATCCCCTTTGAGGATGATATCCAAAAGTACTATAGAGGGGCGGTGTTCCTTGAATAGTTTGAGGCCCTCCTCGCCGGTGAGGCCGGAAAGCACCTCAAAGCCCCTGCTCTCAAGGTAAACGCTTATGGTCTGGGCGAATAACTCCTCATCGTCTACCACCAATATTTTCATCTTGAGTCTCCCTGGGGATTAAGGGGGATCTCTACATAAAAGGTAGTCCCCTTAAGATACTGGGATTCAAACCATATCCTTCCTTTGTGAGTCTCCTCCACTATCCTGTGCACCACATACATACCCAGGCCTGTGCCTGAGATGCTGGAGGGTTTGGTAGTAAAAAAGGGAGAGAATATCTTGGGTTTGTCCTCCTCTTTTATGCCTATTCCGTTATCCTCTACTTTAAGGGTTGTTTTCCCGTTTTGAATATAGAGGCTGAGGTTTATCTTGCCTCTGAAGCGGGGCTGGCCATTTTTCAGACGCTGAACCTTTTCCTGGATAGCCTCGAAACTGTTGTCCAGAAGGTTCAAGACCACCTCTGTCAATTGGGCGGGGCTTCCGTAGAGTTTCTCTGCTCTTATGTCTATGTCAAGGTCGCAGTAATCATCAAAGTGGGGGTGTTTAATCTTCAATACATTTACAGGGTCTGAGATTATCTGGGGAGGGGCAAAATAGGTAAATTCCTGCTCTTTGCTCTTGCGGGCATAAGAGAGTGTCCCTTCTATGATGCGGTTAAGGTGCTGGGAGTTTTTCTCCAGGTTGGAAAGATTATGCAGGGATGTTTTCAGAGTTTCTTTGACGTCTGGAGGCAGTTCTTTGTTGAGGAGGTCCTTTAATAAGAATTCTATGGTCCCTATTCCTATAGTATAGATATTGAGCCTGTTCTTTATCTGATGGGACAGGCCCTGGCTCAATCCTCCCAGGGCTGCAAGTTTCTCTGCCTTGAAGAGCCTTTCCTGGTTCTTGCGGTCTTCCTCTATGAACATACAATTCTCAATGGCTAAAGATGCCTGGTAACTCAGGGTTTCAAGGATAGTAAAGTCCTGGGGTGTGAACTCCCCTCTCTTCTTCGGCCCCA
>CAYNIO010000140.1:0-1901 GCA_964397495.1 uncultured Planctomycetia bacterium | reverse complement strand
GAAGCAGCGTTCCGCTTCATAATCGTCGAGGATATAAGGAAAACTCTGGGGTTCATACAAAGAACTGTGAACTGCCCAAAAGTCCTTGTCTTCTATCTTAAGATTCAGGTTCTTAAGGAATTCTTTATCTTCTAATGAAAGAATATTTTGAGTCCATACCAAGGCATCCCTAGCCCAATCATTAAAATATTCTAAACTAATTTTACGGACGGCTGCCCAATCATGATTGCCTGCTATGCACATATGGGATATTTGACGCACTATATCTAAACATTGGCGGGGATTAGCAGCATATCCCACTATGTCCCCCAAGCAAATAACTTTGTCAGGCCTTATTTTTTCTATTACTTCAAGGCAACTATGCAAGGCCTCCAGGTTGGAATGAATGTCGGATATGAAGATATAGAGCATTTATTATACTAAAAACGGATGGAAAAATCGGGAAAAATCTCCTGAGATTCTCTGTATTCTAAACTGGAATCGTGGATGTAGCCTCTAAATTCCTCCTGCAAATCTTTTAAAAAATATTGTATATCTTCCTTTCCACCCTGGGCCACCAATTCTACGCTGCCATCGCCCCTGTTTCTTACCCAGCCCTTAAGGCGGTGCCTGCGCGCCAACCTCAAGGTAGTATACCTAAAACCTACCCCCTGCACTATCCCGCGGAAAATTGCATACAATTCTGTCATATTTTTATTATATCACAAATATTTCTCCCAAAAAAAGCGACCTCCAGAAAAATAGACCTACTTAAAAATAATTAAAATGGGCTTCTATCATCTCCTGGCAGGCCTGGGAAAGTTTTTTTCTGGCTTGAGAATGATGAAGAACTTGAGAAAAGATATTAAGCGGCGGGAATATACGCACCTTAACCTCAATATCCTTTAAAGATAACACCCTTAATAAATGAGGAAAAAAATTCATATCTCCATACCAATAGACTAAGTCCTTATTGCGGGCATTTAAGGGTTCGTTGTTTACCCTCCTGTATTCTATGGCAAGGCATATTATAGGAGAACCTACGCTTAAAGGGGCCTGAAAGAAATTCGACTTAAAGGGAAGCAACTTCCCATCGCTGGAAGTCCCCTCAGGAAAGAGAATGACATTTACCCCTCGAGAGAGAAGCCAGGATATTTTCTTTATATCCCTGCGCAGCTTATTCTTATTTGCCCTGTTGACAAACACTGTTTCAGCAAAGGTGCTCAGCAAGCCGAATAGGGGCCAATGTCTTAGGTCAGCCCTGCCTATAAATACAAAGGGCAATATGCTGCTGGCAATTACACCGTCAAGATAACTTAAATGATTGCTCACTAAAAATACCCCCCTGGCGCCCTTTAAATATTTCTTCCCTGAAACCTTAACTTTAATACCTAAAAGAAGGACAACAATCTTATTGAAAATATGCAAAACTCGCGATGCCCAGAAAGCCCGCAGAGATGCGGGTAAAAATAACCTCAAAAAGAGAAATGCCACTATAAATAGAAGGACTAAAAAAATAAGAACTAACGGTTTAATAAACCTCATCCCAGAAGTTTGCGCAGAAGATTTTTGTTTAACCTCTTTACCTCTAAAAGTGTAAATAAATCTGCGGTATTAAAGTGTTTATCCCAAGCAGGATCTCCACAAACCCAAGCGCCCAGACTAAGATAATTCTTAAGCAAAGAAGGGAGCTGGACATTGCCTTGATAACGACAATTGTCCTGATAAGGATACCTCTTGCCGACAAGAGGCGCAACCCTGAAATCAGGAGGAGAGAAATGGTGGATTTTCAAGTAGTTTAATATCTTGCCGACTTTGGCAGGACTAGGATTTTCTATGCTAGAACAGCCAAAAATATACTTTACCCTATGCTCCTGCATGAAAGAAACGATCTCCTTCCACATTATCCTTATTACGGGATA
>CAYNIO010000139.1:0-2022 GCA_964397495.1 uncultured Planctomycetia bacterium | reverse complement strand
ACAGATACCTTGTAAATAGGCAAAGCACAACAACATCTTTTTTCTTATATTGCATAGCACCAGAACTGCATGTAGAATGAACACCGGCATCCAGATAACCCCAAGATGATTTATTTTCCACCACAGCCAGGCTTCAGATCTATCTAGAGTAACCCCTACCTTAAAAGCTCCAAAACCCCAAACAGCAACACTTAAGTTAAAAAGGGCCCACAGATAATGCACCTTCTTTCTACCGTATAATAAGTTCGCTAATACCAATCCCAAGCAGGAAAGACTAAGTATCAGGCCTCCTGTAGAAAAAGCATTTAATCTAACCATCAAAAATCCGCCCTTCTAAACAGACAGGCTCCTAGATAACCTGCGAAAGCACAGGTAATCTTCAGAACATTTCTAAGGCTCTGTCTCATTTTTTCATTAACTATATTAATTTTAGAGATTAAAGGTGAGTGGTTCAAGGTGGGAAGTATAAGTTTGTTCTCCATACATAGCAGCAATATTACTATCTCTAATAAAGCATTTAGACCCAAGGTATGGCCAACATAAGGTTTAAAACAGGTAACTAAAGGTTGGGATTCAACCTTCTCTCCAAACACATTTTTTATAGCCTTAATTTCATATCTATCTATCATAGATACACCCACTCCATGGGCATTAATTAAGTCAATATCTTTTTTATTGATTCCAGCCTTTTTTAAACAACCTTCCATTACTCTCTCATAAAAATTACTCCACACAGCAGGAAGAGTAACTTTCCAACCCTCTAATGAGAAGCTACCTCCAGTGTATTCTGCATAAATATGAGCCTTTCTTTTTCTAGCAAACATTAACTCTTCCATTACTATAGCTGCACCACCCTCTCCTATTACAAATCCTCTCCCCTGAGAAGAAAAAGGTCTTATAACACCATCCTCAGCATAAAGACCAAGCTCTTTAAACCATAAATATTTGAATACATCATACGCATCTGAAGCCACCACCACCACTGCAGGACATATACCTTTTTCTATAATTTGACTTGCAGCCTCTATTGCATACAAGCCTGAAGCGCAGGCATTATTGATAAATAAAGAATATCCATGTAGACCAAAGGCTTTAGTAAGATGATATAAAGGCATAAATGTCTGCAACTCATAGGTGGGTTTATCGAACACCTTTATCCATTTCTTAGCAAACTCTCTTCTAGGGATAATTTCTCTGCTTCTCATAAATTTATAAGCCGCGTTAAGAAAATCTACTGCATATTCTCCTATGCCTGGATTCTCGCTGGTAAAAATCATGCCTATATTATTAAAATTCCTATCGTACTTCAGTTTACTATCTTGGAGGGCTAATTTTGTAGCGGCCAGAGCATAATACAAATCTCTACTTTCTTTGCCCTCCTTCCACTTTTTAATATCCTGAATTACCTTCTCATCTACGAAGTTTTTTATATTGAAATTCTCCACTCTATAAACAGAAAAAATCTCTCCAGGAAGAACTTTATTCCTCGTCTTCTGAGGCCCTGCCTTTCCTTTTAAAAGACCTTTCCAGAATTGCCTTTTGCCAATTCCTACATTAGCCACTGGACCAATACCTGTTATTACTACTCTCCTAGTTCTCCTCATCTTCTCCTCTTCATCTTATCTTTTATAAAAGCGTATATCTTGTTGAGGCTGGTAATCTCAGGGATTTTTTCTTCAGGGATGGTGATACGGTATTTCTTTTCTATGGAGGCCACAATCTCAAGGGCCATCATACTGTCTATCCCTAAGTCCCTGGTGAAGTCAGCGTCGTCTTTTAGATCTTTGGGGGGGATTTCAGTGATTGAAGAGACTATTTGTTTTATTTGATATTTAAGGCTCTCTTCCATTGTAAGTTAATTATAGTTTATAAATGCAGGGTTTTCAAGGAATTCCGCAGCAGGGTAAGGTTAGTTCTGGACTGAATTCTGGAGAGAATGCTCAGAAGGGGAGGTTTGGTTAAGGGGCAACTCCACATAAAAAGCAGTGCCCTCAGGATATTTTGAATCAAACCAGATTCTTC
>CAYNIO010000138.1:0-2121 GCA_964397495.1 uncultured Planctomycetia bacterium | reverse complement strand
AAAGGCAAAAGCCTTCTTACCCCTTCTTGGAATTCATCAAATAATTGTCGAATATTGCCTTCTTTGGCATTCAGGCGAACCGCCCGCAACTCCAAAAAACCTTTAAACTTGCGCGATTTACCTACAACCAATACAAACACATAGTCTCCAAGAAACTCTCTTAAGAACTTTCTGTAATTCTCTGGCGATAGAGACTGCTCAGAACCTATAAGAGGATATTGCTGTTGTGGCATACGCAAAATAGGCACTTTGCCTCTCAATCCCGGCAGGAGGCCGGAAACTATATCTATGTCTGATGCATCTTCAGCAAAATAATGCTTGCTCCTCGCAGTTTCTCTCTGCAACTTGTACTGCCAGTGGGGTTGACAGTCCCTCTTCCTCTTCTGCCAGTTCTTAAGAGATATAACCCTGATTTCAAAAGGTAGGCCGTCAATTCTTAATAGAAGAACATACTCCTGCCAGTTTTGCTGGGGTGGACCAACATATTCTATTTCTCCTCCAGGATAAGTATCTAACAAATCACTGATTATATGGTGAAGGTTAATATCGTCTTCAGCAATAATTCTTATTCCAAATATGTCCCTTAGATTTCTTACATCTCTTTTATACTCAGGCTTGACCATCACCTTACGCCAGGCAGAATAAGGCCCCTTAAGCCTACAGGAGAAGCGGGAAATTTTTCTCTGCCTGCTTTCCAAATCATCTATTATCTCCTGGACCTTATGTTCTAAATACCTCTCTGCCTCTTCGTAGGTCATCCCTCCCATTGCCTCCTGCAGTTTCTCTGCAACCTCTTTGTATTTATCCGTGTAAGAAAAAGGTATTTCTCTCAATTGCCTGGCTAAATCCTTAAGCCCTATAAATTCTGCAATTGGCGCATATATGCAGTAAATTTCGTTTGCCCAAGACACAAGTTCCTCTGCCTCCTGAAGATGCCTGCCGGTAGCCAGTTTATCTACAAGAATAAGCAACAGGTCAGAAGGGGTCTCGGCAAGTTGAAGAACCATGCAAATATAATTTTCTATCGTATCTTTGCCTTTTACTATTCTCATAGGCGGCAGAGAGTTAAATTTGCGCATAAGTTTTGTATAGCCTTCGACCCTACTGTTATTTAAATACCTTTTTCTTAACCTACTTTCTATCTTGGGAGAACCTTCAGGTATGTTTATATGCAATAATAGGGCAATCACCGCCTCCTTATCAATAAAATCTTCGCTGCTAAAGTCTATATATAACTCCAAAACATCTAAGATATGCTCTAAATAACCGAGCATATCTGCAAACGAAAAGTCTTTGTAGAAAACGCGGCTTATGCACAGATATGCCTCTAGGATAGGCTCTATATCCATCGCAGGGAATTTAAGATGGAGTTTAAGCATTAACCTTGCGAAGTTATGGATATCCTCCTCTCCTCTAACAGCCAGAGAGGCGAACTCCATTAACAAATCCTGGCTGGTTATACCCAATAAAATATTGAATGTATTTACAAAGGCGGCTGTCTCGTCAGCCTCGGCTAGGATAAGATGACCTATCAGCTCATGGGCAAGAACCAAAAGCTGCTCTTCTTTGGTAACCTCAAAGAAATAGGGGTGTATGTATACTATTCTCTTCTTTATACTGCAGGCAGCAACATTTCCCTGGGTGAGACGAAGGTTTGTGGTAATTACCAGGTTCCAGGTGTTTAGTTCAGGAGGTGCTCTTCCAAAGAGTTGTTCTAATTCTTGCAGTCTCTGGGTTAAAACTTCATAATGGTTATCAAGGAATCCCTCAGGGTACTGCAGGTTAAAGCCTTCTATTGATATATCTGTTAATACCTTATTTGGATCATATCTTCGCTGAGCCTCTCTCTGGGCGGCTTGGGGGACGAGGAGGGAGTAGGTTAAGGGCGAATGGGGCTCTTGGGCAGCGATTTTCTTGACAAATTCCCTTGTATCCCTCATTGCCTCTTCTTCATCTTCAATCCCTTTTGCAATGTGGCTTATGAGTTCATGGTAGAGGATTTCAAGTTGTTTGGCCTGAGGGAGGGTAAAGAAGTAAGGGTGAAGGTAGATTTTCTTCTGAGGAATACTGCACAGGGCAACAGGGTTTTTAATGTTCTCTTTGGGACGGGTATTGAGGTTT
>CAYNIO010000137.1:0-2162 GCA_964397495.1 uncultured Planctomycetia bacterium | reverse complement strand
AACGAAGAGGAAATTCTTAAGATAAAGGAGACCGCAAGAACAGTACCTGTTGTTTTTTCACCCAATATGAGTGTGGGTGTAAATCTGCTTTTCCACCTCCTTAAGGAGTCTGCCAAGATTTTAAAAGATTACGGGGTTTACATCGAAGAGGCCCATCATATCCATAAGAAGGACGCACCTTCAGGGACTGCCAGGAAGATTGCCCAGATATTGAACGCTCAGGGGTTCAATATAAAGATAGAGGATATAAAATCTATTCGTGAGGATGAAATTGTAGGGGACCACAAGGTTGTTTTTGAGGGCGCAACCGACAGGATAGAACTTTCTCATTCAGCAAAGACGAGAGATATTTTTGCCCAAGGAGCCCTAAAGGCGGTCAAGTGGGTAATTAACAAAAGTCCGGGTATCTATTCCATGGCAGATGTTCTTTTTGGTCGCCCCTGATAAAGAGAGTCTAAAATGAAGAAAATTGATTATTCTTCCCGCCTAAAGAAACTTCCAGCCTATCTTTTTGCCCAGATAGACGAGGAGAAAAATAAACTTAGAAGAAAGGGCGTAAAGTTTTTGGATTTAAGCATTGGAGACCCGGATATTCCCGCTCCTTCGAGGGTCATCGATACTCTATGTAAAAGTTCACGACTTAAAGAAAATCAAAAATATGCCTTGGACCAAGGAAAACAGAGATTGCGTCAGAGTATTAAGTCCTGGATGAGAAAAAGATTCAAGGTGGATATCGATGCTCAGAAAGAGTGCCTCGTTCTCATTGGTTCTAAAGAGGGTTTGGTCCACTTTCCTTTAGCCTTTGGCGAGAAAGGAGATAGAATTCTTATACCCTCTCCTGGTTATCCTGGCTACAGGGGGGCGGTCATATTCTCCTTGGCTCAGCCCTATGTTGTGCCTTTGAGGGAGAGAAATTCTTTCTTGCCACGCCTGGATAAAATACCCCTTTCAGTAAGAAATAGAGCCAAGATTTTTTATCTTAATTATCCTAATAATCCCACTACAACTGTGGCCCCTCGAGAATTTTTAGAGGAGGCAGCAAGATTCTGCTGTAAATACGGGATTATTTTAGTCTACGATAATGCCTACTCTGAAATTTATTCTGAACACAAGCCTTTAAGTATTCTGGAGGTTCCCTCTTCTTGGGAGATAGCCATTGAATTTCATTCTTTTTCCAAAAGTTTCTGTATGACGGGTTTGCGCTTAGGTTGGGCCTGCGGCAATTCCAAGTTAGTCCAAGGGTTGCTTAAGTTAAAGACCAATATAGACTCAGGAGTTTTTGGGGCAATTCAAGAGGCGGGCATAACTGCTTTAGAGGATTGCCAGAATTTTACAGAAAAATTAAGGGGCATTATATCAAGAAGGAAAGAAATCTTCCTTAAGTATCTTAGGCAGACGGGAATAAAGGCCTATTCCTATGGCACCTTTTATATATGGGCTAAAATTCCTTCCCCTTTCAAGTCTTCCGTAGAATTCGCCAAATATTTATTAAAGAAGGCAAACATTATTTCTACGCCGGGGGTAGGTTTTGGCAGATACGGTGAAGGGTTTATAAGATTTTCCCTTACTACATCTGAAGATGAGATTGAAGAGGCAGGAAGAAGACTTACGAAAATCTTATCATAAATAATGGGCTTTATTGCCTATATAGGTGTGGGTTCTAATCTGGGAAATAGGTGGCTTAATATCTGCAGGGCCTTAGGACATCTTGAGAATAATTCCCATACAAAGATTTTAAAGGTTTCAAGTTTTTACGAGAACCCTGCGCAGTCTCCTACACCCCAGCCATATTATTTAAATGGGGTTATAAAGATAGAGACGGACCTGCCTGCTACACAATTACTTGCATTTCTTCAGGATATAGAATATAAACTGGGGAGAAGAAGGGATTACTCTTGCCAACCCCGCCCCATTGATCTGGATATCCTTTTGTACGGGGACTTAAATATCCAGAGTCCCCAGTTGACTATCCCCCATCCCCGTATGTGGCAGAGGGACTTTGTTATAAGACCCTTAGGAGAAATTGAGCCTGATATTCTAAAAACCCGCCACCCACAAGTCATTTCTGGCAAATGAAGGCTGCCCAGAGCATAAATACAGTAAGGAAAATAATAAAAGATGCAAAAGCCAAGAATAAAAGGATAGGATTTGTTCCCACTATG
>CAYNIO010000136.1:0-2180 GCA_964397495.1 uncultured Planctomycetia bacterium | reverse complement strand
ATTCTCGTCTTTTTTTCCTGCTATTGCTGGCCTGTTCGGTATACCCTTATGGCTTTTTTATGTAAACAGGGGGCAATGCGTAGCAAGTTTTGGCACCCATTCCAAAGATTCTCCAATATTGGAGTTTTTTCCTGCAGATAAATCTTATGAGATTGTCTTTTCAAAGGGGTTTCGTACCTTTGTCAAAATAATGAAAGACAACAAGCCGCTAATTTACGAACCTTTTAGAATAAACCAACAATCTTTCCAGAAGATGATAATCACTTCCTATGATTTAACCATTGAGGAAGATAATCCCTCTTTAGGGCTGGAGTGCAAGGTTAATTATTTCCCTATACCCCAAGAGCCATTTGCAGGATTGGTGAGGATAATGGAGATAAAATCCTCTCAAAGCCCCTATTTTGAGGTTCTGGACGGACTTCCCAGGATAACCCCTTTCGGAGTAACTAACAAAACCTTGAAGTTTATGTCTTACATACTGAAGTCCTGGATAAAAACTAAGATTTTAGATGACCTTTCAGTATTTTACAGATTGAAGGTGGTAGTCAAAGATACCCCCCATGTAATTAAGGTAAATGAAGGAAATTTTTTCCTCAGTTTTTCCTACGAAGAAGGAAATCTTAGAAAAAACCTTCCCTGGGTAGACCCTCACCCCATATTTTTAAGATTCTCTGACTATAGTTATCCCGAAGGCTTTCTTAAAGAGGATTTTTGTAAATCCCTGCCTCAGGATGTGGAAGGGATATGGCCTTGCGCATTTTCATTTTCTCAAACACGCAAAGGTTATTTAAAGATAATAAGCATCTTCGGCTATGTTAAGGAGGAGTCGTTTTTAAAAGAAATATGGGAGAAGTTATCTTCTAAAGCGTACCTCGAGAAGAAATCTCAAGAGAATAAAAATATTATAGAGGAATTAAAAAGCAAGGCTTTCACTCTTTCTTCCAACGAGAGATTTAATCTTTATATTCAGCAAACATTTTTGGACAATCTTCTAAGAGGGGGGTTCCCTATAACTTTGGAGAGCAATTCTAAAATAACTAATATCTATGTATATTCACGCAAACACGGAGATTTAGAAAGGGATTACAACAACTTTAGTATCCTTCCTGCATATTTTTCACAGGGTGAAGGCAACTTCCGCGATTTAGCCCAGAACCGTAGAAACGACATTTTCTTCAACCCTAAAGTCCAGGAGGAAAACATTGTCGCCTTCTGGAACCTTATCCAGATAGATGGCTTTAATCCTCTGGTGGTTAAGCCTGAACTGTTCCGTTTTAGGCCGCCTCAAGATTTAAAAGAATTCCTGGAAGAACTGGTGTCCGACCACGACCTTCTCAGAGAACTGGAAAATTTCCTTAGGCAGCCTTTTACCCTGGGAGAACTTTTCTTTTATCTTGAAGCAAAACATTACAAGTTAAAGGTGCCCTTCAAGACAATACTCGACAAAATACTTTTCTATTCTTCGAAAATCTCTACCGCCTCTCATAAGGAAGGTTTCTGGACAGACCACTGGACATATAATCTCGACTTCTTGGAGAGTTTCTTGCGCATATACCCTGAGAAATTGAAATACATTCTTATAGAAAAAAATGACTTTACATTCTACGATTCAGGTGCTCAGGTTGCCCCCCGGCAAGAAAAATATGTCCTCATAGATGGCAAAGTAAAACAATTGCATAGTGTAATAAAGGACGAGGAGAAACTGGAACTCATCAGAAAAAGAGAAAAATCCCCAAATCTCCTGAGGACCCTCAACGGCCAAGGAAAAATATACAAAACGAACCTTCTTGCCAAAATGTTCACTCTCATCCTCAATAAGATTTCATCGCTTGACCCCTTTGGAAAAGGCATAGAGATGGAGGCGGACAAGCCCAATTGGTACGATGCCCTCAATGGGCTTCCGGGACTCTTTGGCTCGTCTCTCAATGAAACATTGGAATTAAAAAGGTTGATAGATTTCCTTATCAGAAGCCTTAGAGGGTTTGAAGAATTCCATATGCTTCTGCCTCAAGAATCTTTCATATTTTACAATTCTCTAAAGGGGCTTATTGAAGAGAGCCTCAATAAAAGAATAAATAACTTTGAGTTTTGGGACAGAAGCTATTCTATTAGGGAAGAATTCCGCAAGCAAGTAAGGTTTGGGATAGCAGGAGAAGAGAAGCCCTTGTCTAAAGGCGAAA
>CAYNIO010000135.1:0-2288 GCA_964397495.1 uncultured Planctomycetia bacterium | reverse complement strand
TTCTTCCTGGAAATACTAATATTCTAATACTCAACACCTTCGCCTTCATAAAGGAGGCGAAACTTGAAACTATAGAACATATAAGGTGGGCCTTGAAACTCAAGAAAAAAGGAGAGATAAAGAAGTTTATAGTTATGGGTTGCTTCGCGAAACGCTATGGAAAGAAAATCATTAAGTATTTTCCTGGAATAGACGCCCTTTATGACATATACCCTCCATCTAATACTCCTAAAGGATTCTCATTTCTGGAGGATAGGGCTTACGGCTATATTAAAATAAATGAAGGCTGCAGCAACAGATGTTCTTACTGCGCTATACCCCTGATTAGAGGCCCTTTGCGTTCAAAACCTGCACATGAAATAATAGAAGAAGCAAAATTCCTGCAAAAAAGAGGCATAAAAGAACTCATACTTGTAGCCCAGGATACCACCTCCTGGGGCAAAGATTTTAATCCTCCTCAAGAATTATCTTACCTAATAAGAAAAATACTTAAAGAGACAAGAATCCCCTGGATACGCATACTCTACACCCATCCTTCACATATAAATAAAAACCTCCTTAAAATTATCCGCAACAACAGGCGGATAGTGAAATACATTGATGTGCCTCTTCAACATGTGAATTCCCAGATACTTAGAAATATGGGAAGGCATATGAACAAAAAATATATTATCGCTCTTATTAAGATGATAAGGAGCGAGGTTCCAGAAATATTCTTGCGCACCAGTTTCATTGTAGGTTTCCCTCAAGAAACAGAAGAACAATTCCAAGAACTTTTAGAATTCATACAGAAATACCCCTTTGAAAGGCTGGGATGTTTTTTGTATTCACGCGAGGAAGAAACACCTGCCTCTAATCTCAAAAACCAAATCCACTTCCAAACAAAACTAAGAAGGTACAAAACTCTAATGAGCCTGCAAAGAGATATCTCTTCAAGAATTCTAAGAAAATTGGTAGGCAAAAAACTGGATGTTCTGATAGAGGAACGTTATAATAATTATTACGTGGGCAGAACTATGTATGATGCCCCAGAAATCGATGGCCAAGTATTTGTAGAGAGCACAAGAAACCTGAAAATAGGAGAATTCGCAAAGGTAAAGATTACGTCATCCTACGAATATGACCTGGAAGGAAAAAGTATTTAATCTGCCTAATAGGCTTACATTTTTAAGAATAATACTCACTCTAGTATTTCTACCCTTCGTATTCATCCCCGGATTACTGCCGAAGATTATGGCTTTTCTTACATTCAGCTTAGCCTCTTTTACAGACTGGTATGACGGCTATGCAGCCAGAAAATTCAAATTAGAGACAGACTTTGGCAAACTCATAGACCCTATAGCAGATAAAATCTTGATTTTTTCGTGCTTTCTGGCCTTCCTCCAAATGAACCTGGTTAAGGCCTGGATGGTGATAGTAATATTATCCAGAGAAATAATCATCACTGCCTTAAGGCTCTATGCCTTAAATAGGGGCAAGGTAATAGGCGCCAGCCTTATGGGGAAACATAAACTTGTCTCTCAGGTAGTAGCCATTTATTGCATACTCCTATCCCTCATCCTCAAAGAAGCTTTGAGCCTTCAAGGCATAGAATTCCCACAGGTAGAAAAGATAACAAACTTCTTGATATATCTTTCAATGCTTACAACAGTGGTGCTTACTACCATATCAGGCATCTCTTACATATGGAAAAACAGAGATTTATTAGAAACTTAATCCTTAATTTAAGCGGGCTTGCATTCGCAGCAAAAATCCCTCTTTTCCAAGGGACCATAGCTTCAGGGCTGGCGTGCGCTATCTACTACTTCTTTACCTCAAATTTATCCTTCCTCATATTTGTCCTGGTAATCTTAGTAATATCGTTTCCGCTATCTGAAGCAGCAGAGAAAATCTATAGGCGTAAAGACCCTAAAGAAATTGTTATTGATGATTTCTTGGGAATGTGCATAGCTCTGCTATTTGTTCCCCAAAAAATTTCTTATATATTTATCTGCTTCGTGCTCTTTAGGATATTTGACGCCTCTAAAATCTATCCTGCAAATAAAATAGAAAGATTAAAAGGCGCCTGGGGCATAGTGGGCGATGACCTTGTGGCAGGTTTTTATGCCAATCTTGCCTTTCACTTATCGTGGTGGATTTTTAGAATTATCTCCTCTAAAGGAGTATAGATAGGACCCTGAGGAGTCAATTGGCTCTTGAAGAATACTATCTGGGTTATATAGCCCCCTAGGGGCTTAATCTCTAAACTCTCTGCCTTTTTTATAAATCCGGAAATGTTTTTAAGGGAA
>CAYNIO010000134.1:0-2289 GCA_964397495.1 uncultured Planctomycetia bacterium | reverse complement strand
CCTATATGAATACAGGGATTCAACGCAGCGGCCTGACGCCTACAGGTGCTTCCACTACTACTTCTCCTTCGGGAAGGGAATGGTGGGGAAACTGGCGTCCCAAGAAGAATGTGGTGGGAATTGCTGCCTCGCACCTTATCCCTTATGCTGCCAGTGCCTCTATAGGGTATCCCCAAGATTTAATAAGAAAGGTGAAGAAGGCTTTGAGTATAAAAGGGCCTAAATATCTGCAGGTTCATGTAACTTGCCCTTTGGGCTGGGGTTCTGAGCCAGGTTTAACTCTGAAGATTGCACAATTGGCAGTACAGACAGGATTGTATCCTTTGGTAGAATACGAGGGAGGAAGACTTGTGAGTTCTTTTAAACTTTCACAGGTTTTACCTGTCGAAGAATATTTAAAATTACAGAAGAGGTTTCGTCATATACTAAAGGACAAAGACCTGTTGAAAAAAATTCAGGATACAGCGGATTTCAACATAGAATTTTTTAATTTAAGGAAGCAATCTTAAGCAAAGGAGGTTGGCAATGAAGGTTTCGGTTGATTCAGGAAAATGCATTGGTTGCGGGTTATGCGTCAATTCCTGTCCAGATGTTTTTGAACTTAATGATAGTGGCATTGCCCAGGTTAAAAGTGAAGCAAATCTTTCAAGTTGCGATTTAAAAGAGATCGCCTCCCAATGCCCGGTGGAGGCTATTATTGTTGAGGATTAGTCTATCTTGCAGATTTTTGAGATAGAAGGTCTGTATTTATAATTATATTAGGGTTCTGGAATAGCCTGTCCATATATTGAAGGAAAGCCATCCCTTTCTTGTAAGTTAAGAGTTCCTTTCTTATTTTATCCTTTTGTTTCTGAAAATCTTCTTCCTGGGGCTTATGTTCTTCTATTAATTTAAAGAGGAATACACTATTTCCTAAAAGGCAGGGTTCAGACCAGTCTTTTGAATTCTTGGGCAGACTCTTGAATATCTGTTCGCCTTTGCCAATTCCAGGAATGTATTCATCCAGAGCAAATAACTTAGTTTCTTCAATTTTAATACCTTGAGATCTTACTATTTCTTCATCGCCTTTAAGGAGGGATTCTTTTATTTTTTCCGCTAATTTCATGGCTTCCTCTTGGGCTTTTTTACGGCTAAAATCTTCTTTTACGATTTTTTCCACATCTCTAAATTCTGGTATAGAAGAAGGTTTTTTGTCTGCAACTTCTATGACTAAAAATCCGTCTTTTATAGGTATAAGGCCAGAGGTTCTCCCTGCATCTAAATCAAAAGCGATTTGGTTTACTTGGGGTTCTTGGCCAATTCCTTCTATGGGTTCTTTCAGGGAAAAATAATTGGATTCAAGGACAGGTAAGCCCATAAATTGGGATATATCCTCCAGTCTTTTCATTCTCTTTATGCGTTTTAAGGTTTGTTTAAGTATTTGCGCAGGTATTTTCACATATTTTATTTTTATACGCGGCGCAAGCCTGTATTTTTCTTTGTGGCGGTTGTAGTATTCTTCTAATTGTTGAGGCGTAGGGACTATCTTAGAGAGAAGCTTTTCCAGAGGTATTTTTATATAGGAAATTTTAATTTTGTGGTTTTCTTTCCGGTAGAGGTCTTCTATTTCTTTTTCGTCTACTTTGATATTTTTGGTTACCTCATCCCGCAGTTTCTTGAAGATTATCTCCTCTTTAAGCATATCTTCAAAAATATAGGGTTGTGTCCTGAAGTATCCTTTGACAATTTTAAAATAAAGATTTTTGCTGAAATTGCCTTTGCTTTTGAAGTAAGGAATGCTTTTTAAGGTTTTTACCAATTCTTGGTCAGTGGCTTTTAACTTTCGATGTTTAGCATCAAGAAGCAGAATCAACCTCCTTATAGTCTCCATCTCCATGTTTATATTTTTCTGAATTTTGGAGAACTGCGCAGGATTTCTATACATAAGACTCAGACGCGTCTTTTCCATTTCTCTTATAAATTGGGGCAGGTTAACTCTCATTCCAAAGGCCTTAAGGACATATACTGAAGAAGTCCTTACCGTCTGCACGCCCCAGAAGAAGAAGGCAGGCACAATAAGGATTATAAGCCAGATTATATACCTCTTTACATTCTTTTTTTTACGAAGTTCCTTAAGCATAATTTCTAAATAATATACTAGAAATTCCCGGAAAGTAAAGTGCGAATGCTAGCCCCATTCTAAAGGTGGGTTTTTGTGCAGAGGGTGCGCAAAATTCTTAATAGACTTTTAACTCTGTAACCCCAATATGATAATGTCCTATTTAGCCAAAGTAAAAATGTCCTCTTTTG
>CAYNIO010000133.1:0-2330 GCA_964397495.1 uncultured Planctomycetia bacterium | reverse complement strand
TAGCCAGTTCAACGCCTCCTACGCTACAATCCTTAACCTCTATCAGGACCTGGGGGACAAACTTCTGTCCATTTACCCCCTGACCTTCCATTATTTCCAGCAGAATAAAGAAGGAAGGCGCCGCGGGGAATTGCTTCTCAGGAATAAACTTCAACTACTCAAGGAAATGGGCTATATCAAAGAAGGGAAACTTACCCTGAAGGGAAATTTCGGACGCAAACTATTTGGCTACGAACTCATCTTAGGAGAATTATTCGAGGAAGGATTTTTAGAAAAGTTGTCCTATATAGAACTGGTAGTCCTCCTCACAAGTCTTGTATTCGAACCTCGCAAAGGCCAAAGGATATGGAAGTTGAAACCACCTATAAGAAGGATAAAGAATTCCTTGGAAAGAATTGCAGGGCACATTCACCGCACAGAAAAAAAATACAAGATCTGGCCCCGTACTAAAAAACCTTATTTTCATCTGTGCGAATCTATGGAAGCCTGGTGCAGGGGGAAAAATTTCCAGGAAGCCCTTAAAAAATGCGATGCAGACGAAGGCGAATTCGTAAGGTATGTAAGGATAGTGGTGCAACTGTTGAGAGAAATAATCAATACCGAAATAGAACCTCTAAAGAATGTGGCTCAAAAAGGATTTTGGGCTATAAATAGAGATATTATAGATGCAGAGAAACAACTGCGTACTAAATTTGAATAAAATGAATTTTGTATTATTTAACTATGAATAGTAAATCTTTCACACTCATAGAGTTATTCATTATAATGGCAGTAATAAGCACCCTGGCAGTAATTGCCATCCCTAATCTTCTGCGGGTAAAGATTGATGCTAATGAGGCTGCGGCATTAAAGGCGTTAAGAACTCTAAATACGGCTTTTGAGAGCTTCTATACAATAAACGGAAGATATCCCCACAATTTTGGAGAATTAAAAAATGCCTTCCCCCCTTACATTGACTATGAGGTAACTGAAAGCAGCGAAGGCCTTCAAGACTGGATAGTGCGCCAAGGCTATAGGGTAGATATGTGTGTCCATTGTTCTTCAAACTATAGTTATATTATAGAGGCAAAACCCCTACAACCAGGAAGAACGGGAAATAAATGGTACAGAATAACTGAGTCCGGTATGCTTGAATTTAAAGACTCCCAAGATGGAGAATACCAGCCCCTGCAGTGATATCTTCTTTAGCGTCATCATCCCTACCTATAATCGCAAAGAATTTCTAAGAAAATCCCTGGGGTCTGTATTGAAACAAACCTATAAAAATTTTGAAGTCCTTGTTGTAGACGACGGATCAAGCGACGGAACACAGGGGCTGGTAAATACCTTCCAGGACAGAAGAATAAAATATATGTGGCAGGAAAATAAAGGTCCCTCAGGAGCAAAAAATACGGGGATAAAAAATTCCCAGGGAAAATGGTTGTGTTTCTTAGACTCTGACGACTGGTGGGATAAAAGAAAATTAGAGATAACTTTAGAGTATATAAAAAGAAACCCTGAATATAAAATATTCCATACCGAAGAAATATGGTACAGGAAGGGCAAACTTCTCAATCAGAAAAAGGTCCACAAGAAATACGGAGGCTGGATATTCGACAGATGTCTTGATATCTGCAGGGTAAGCATCTCTACTGCCTGTATTCAAAAAAGTGTCTTTGAAGATATAGGGCTGTTTGACGAGGAACTTCCCTGCTGTGAAGATTATGATTTCTGGCTGAGATGCTCATTAAAATACCCCCTATACCTTATACCTCTGCCCCTCACTCTTAAAGAGGGCGGGCACCCTGACCAAGTCTCGCACAAATTCTGGGGTATGGATAGATTTCGCATAAAGGCCCTAAGCAAAATTCTGGAGGATACGAATATTGGCTCTCTTCAGCGCATCCTGGCCTTAAGAGAACTGGAAAGAAAGATAAAGATTTATGTTGGTGGTTGTATAAAGAGGGGCAAAAATCAGGAAGCCTCAGAATACCTTAAACTTCTGCGCAGGTATAACTCTTCCTCCCGCAAAACCGTCCGCAACGGAAAGGTTGCGTAAGAAACCGATGACGAGGGACGGAATCGAACCGCCGACACGCGTCGCTTCGCTCCTTTTCATAGGGCAAAACTTACGGTTTTTCCCTCTGACGTCCCGACTCAAAGTCGGGACTGTCACCCTTTTCCCTAACAGAGAAGAAACCCGCCTCTTGAGGAGGAACCATTTTCTCCTCAAACTCCTCTTTGGTGTCGGTCAGTTTATTGAAGGGGAACCTGAATTGGAAAGTTGTCAACACCCAATGCCGAGGGACGGAATCGAACCGCCGACACGCGGATTTTCAGTCCGCTGCTCT
>CAYNIO010000132.1:0-2334 GCA_964397495.1 uncultured Planctomycetia bacterium | reverse complement strand
ATGAACGTGCAAGTCTCTCTTCCTCTGGAGAGAACTCAGTTTGTGAAGAGTCAAATTTAAGATTGCCCAGAACAAAGACTTTATTGAGGGGGGCACCTATCCTCAAGACCCTTTCTCTGTGAAGAGCCGACTGCATAAAGAAAAAATCTACGCATCCTAAAACCGGCCTCAACCAAAAAGAAAATCTCTTATACCACAAAAAAGACCTACGAGACACCCTTCCGTTTGCAATAAATATGGGAATACCCCTCTTCTTGAGAGAAAAAAACACCTGGGGCCAGAATTCTGTCTCCAGGGCGATAAAAAGATAGGGCTGGGTATTTCTTATGAAGGATTCTACAGAAAATATTAAGTCTAAAGGGAAGAAGAAAACACTATCACTCATTATAGAGGAAGCGACTTTAAATCCTGTGGTGGTAGTAACTGTAAGTATAACTTTCCTCTGAGGAAAAGCCTGTTTTAGTTTCTCTAAAAATACCCGTGAAGACAACACCTCCCCCACACTTACTGCTTGGACCCAAATGCAGCCCTTAAATCTGTTGAATTGAAACTTAGGAAAAAAAACTAATCTTTTGCCAAGTACAGAAAAAGAAAATCTCTTCCTCTTCTTTAAAATATAGAAAGGCGCAAAAAATAACAACCCCGCACAAAAGATAATCTGGTAAGCCAACTGCCAGAAAAAATTTTCTTTACGCACGTGGATGAAATCTCTGGTAAAGTTGCCTCAAGCGCTCCGTCGTAAGATGGGTATAGATCTGGGTTGTGGAGAGGTCCTGATGCCCCAATAACTCCTGAACGCTTCTTAAATCTGCACCCCTATTCAATAAATGGGTAGCAAAACTGTGCCTTAAGGTATGGGGCGAAACATTCCTGTTGAGGGCTGCCTTTTCAATATACTTTTTAACAAGCATCCTCAAATATCTTTCTGAAAGTTTCCTGCCCTGCCTGTTTACAAACAAAAACTTCTTTATAGGAAAAGGGCAACTTTCTATGTACCTCTTTATACTCTCCAGGGCTACGCTGCCTATAGGAAGTAGCCGTTCTTTCTTCCCTTTACCTTTTACTTTTATTACCCCTGAAAGAAAATCTATGTCTTCAAGGGAAATATTTATCAACTCTGCAGACCTTGCACCTGTACTGTAGAGAGTCTCCAATATCGCCTTATCCCTCAAAGAACGCCAGTCTTTTTGGGACACCGCCTCCAACAATCTTCCTACCTCCTCCTCGCTTAAAAAAGCAGGAAGCCTTTTAGGAATTTTTGGAGTGAAAAGAAGCAGGGCAGGGTTCTTGTCCAAAAAACCTTCCTTTATTAAGAATTTGAAGAAACTTCTTATACAGGAAACCTTGCGGTTTATAGTGCGGGCACAGGAACCTTTAGTAGTAAGGTGCATTAAGAATCTGCGCAGCAAAACATAGTCTATATCTTTGGGGTGTTTGCCTGAACAGAATTGAGAAAACTCCCTTAGGTCTGAAGTATAATTTCTCAAGGTGTGGTCAGAGAAATTCTTCTCCATCTTAAGGTATCTTAAAAATCTTTCTGCGAATCTCTCAAAATCATTCATTAGACTCTGTTGCACTCTTTATCTTATCAAGACTGCTGGCGGTAAACTTACACTTGGGATAATTGCTGCAGGCATAAAATCTCTTTCCCCGACGCGACCTCCTCATAACGATATCGCCTGAACACTTGGGGCATTTACCGTAAACCATAGGCTCCTTGTATCTACATTCAGGAAACCCAGAACAACTCCAGAATTCTCCAAAACGCGACCATTTCTTTACCAACGGCTTTCCGCAGAGGGGGCATTTTTTATCTGAAAACTGAGGTTCTACCTTTTTTATAACCCGGTAGGCTTTATCGAGTTGAGGTTTAAAACGCGAATAAAACTCCTCTAATACTCTCTGCCACTCTAAATTTCCCTCCTCTATTTTATCTAATTCTTCCTCCATAAAAGCAGTAAACTTCTCGTCAATTAAATCCTTAAAATTGTTTACAAGAAGGTCCACCACCAAAAAAGAAATAGGCGCAGGCACGAGTTGCTTGTTCTTTCTGCGGACATAACCCCTTGAAATCAAGGTAGAAATTATCACGGCATATGTAGAAGGTCTGCCTATACCCTTCTCTTCAAGAAGTTTGACCAAACTTGCGTCTGTAAACCTAGGAGGCGGCTGGGTAAAATGCTGGGAAGATATGAAATCCTCAACCTCAAGAATATCTTTATTTTTCAGGGGGACAAACTCCTCATCCTTCACCTCCAAAGGCAGAACCTTCAAAAACCCTTCAAAAAGGAGTTTCTGGGCGCTGTGTATAAATAGATATTCTCCTGCGGTTAT
>CAYNIO010000131.1:0-2350 GCA_964397495.1 uncultured Planctomycetia bacterium | reverse complement strand
CAAAATTCGCTTCAAAAACTTTCCTTACATCCTTCACTATACTCAAAGAAGCATCCACTAAACGGACCTTACTTCCCAAGAAACGAGATATCTGCCCTTTAAGAAGGGGGTAATGGGTACAGGCAAGAATCAGGGTATCGATACCCCTCCTTTTTAAAGTCTTAAGGTACATCTCTACCGACAACCTGGTGATAGGACTGTTTATCAAACCTTCCTCTACCAGAGGCACAAACAAGGGGCAGGCCTGCGAATAGACTCTGATATTCTTGCTGTAAGACCTGAGCCGCCTTTCATAGGATCCGCTCTTTATAGTGGAAGGCGTGCCTATCACCCCTATACGGCCATTTCTAGTAAGGTTTAAAGCCAATTCTACCTGAGACTCTATAACCCCCAAAATTGGAACCTTAAAAAACCTCCTCAAGTAATCTAAAGCAATTGAGGAAGAAGTATTGCAGGCAATGACTATCAGTTTTACTCCCTTGTTTATGAGAAAGAGACAATTTTCCAAGGAGAGCCTTTTTATATTGCGGGAAGATTTATCTCCGTAAGGAAGGTGCGCAGTATCTCCCAGGTAAATAATCTTCTCCTGTGGAAAAGCCCTTGCCAGGCTCTTAAATACTGTTAATCCTCCCACCCCCGAATCAAATATTCCCAAAGAAAAATTTCTCATTGCCTGACCAAAACCTTCTCAAATTCCTTATTAAAACCTAAAATAGCCTGGGCAAGGGCATTGGCAATATGTTGGCGGAAATAAGAACTCCTTATGAATTTCTCTTCCTGAGGATTAGTAAGATAACCTACCTCTACCAACAAAGAGGGTATAAGGATATTCCTTAATACATAGAAATTAGCGCTTTTTATACCCCGTACTCTAATCATGCCTAAATCCTGAATACTCCTGCAAAAATACCTGGCTAACTTCAAAGATTCTGCCCTGTTCTCAGAACGCACCAAATCCCAAAGTATCCCTTTAACCGTCCCTCTTTTCTCTAAATCTCTGTCATCCCTGAATGATTCCACGCTGTTCTCAAGAATCTGGGTAATCTTTGCCTCTGGACCTGAAGGATAACGAGAATAATAGTAAACTTCAAAACCTTTGAGATAGCGGGACCTATTGGCATTAGCATGAATACTTAAGAACAACTGGGCTCCGCTCGTATTAGCAATCTGAGCCCTCTGCCTGAGGGATAAAAATCTATCCTTTTCTCTTGTCATTATAACCTTTACACCAGCCTTTTCCAAGATCTTCCTTAGCCTCAAAGCAATATCTAATACCACATCTTTTTCTCTCACTCCACGAGGACTTACGGCCCCGGGGTCTTTGCCCCCATGACCTGGGTCTACAACTACCTTATCAATCCTGAATCCTTCAAGATAAGACAAAGATTTAGAGGGCTTTTTTAAGATACCTAAAATATTCTTAGGGAAAAAAATATCTGAGTTCTTCAAAATCACACGTTGAGAGAGGCGATGAAAACTTCCTGCATAGTATACAACATCGCTGCCCACCAAAAAATAGAAAGCCTGCCCATCTTCGAATTGGCCCCTTCCTGCCCAGGATAAAGGATTAAGTTGTATTTCAACATCTCTGAGGCCAAAATACTTGGCAGAAACCGGCCTTCGAGGCAAGGTAGCGCAACCCCCTACTAATACCGCTAACAAAATCAACAATGTCTTTGATTTCATAGAAAATTAGTTTAATATCCTCAAAAGATTTGTCAAATTAAATAAGGTTTATTAGGCCTAAAGATACATGCAACATTTCCCTTGCGAACGGTTTTGTGGCACTGGGAACAACAAAACTCAGGGAAGTCTTCTGAGTATCAGGAGGCTGTAGATACGAGTGCCCTCCCTTATTACAGGAACCTCCTTGTCGAAGCGGTAATTTTCTTGGAAGTATTTGGCAATATCGGGAAAGTAATTTAGGGCAGGGATATGACGGCTATCTACGACAATATAGCGAGGCGGGTAAACTCTGAACCCTTCCATTAACACCTTAGAGGGATCCTCCCTCATTATTTGAGAAAAATATATGAAAGGAGTATTACTGTAGTATCTGACGGGTGAAGCCCTCTGGGCATAGAAATAAATCTGAGGCTCCTCTGCCCAGACAAAAATGTAGTCCTGAGAAGATGTCTGGTATTTAAGATACATTCCCACAAGATAATCTTCCCAGAAAGGCTGCCAGGGATACATCCTGTTTATAGCCTCCTGAGAGTCGTAAACAAAAAGGTATTTGTAGAACCCAGGGATAGAAACCAGTGAACATAGAATAACTATAAAACCCACTACAAGAATACTCCATAACCTTTTGCGAGAAAGACGGAAGATATTTCTCAATCCCCACGTG
>CAYNIO010000130.1:0-2449 GCA_964397495.1 uncultured Planctomycetia bacterium | reverse complement strand
AATTATTAAAGGGAGGGCCTCTTGGGCTGCCCTTTCTATCAAACGGGTAATCCTTTCTCCTAAAACTGAACCCATAGAACCCATAATGAACCGCGAGTCTGTAACCCCCAAGGCAACATCTCTTCCGAGAAGTTTTCCCCGGCCTGTAAGGACTGCGTCTTTAAGCCCTGTCTTTGTTTGCTCAGACAAAAGTTTTTCCTTATAACTTTTGGGCCCCTGGAAAGAAAGAGGGTCTAACGGCTCCAAAGAACCATCCCATTCCTGAAAACTTGACTCATCCAAAAGGAGGCCTATTCTCTCATGCACCCCCAGAGTGAAATGGTAATTGCAGTGAGGGCAGACCCAGAAATTGCCCTGAAGCGTTTTAGTAAAGAGGGGCCTTGAGCAGCCTGGACATTTTGTCCACAGGCCGTGGGGAATATCCTTTTTCTTTACCCTTATTAAGGTATACCGATGATTTCTTCTAAATATAGCCATCTTCCCAAACTCTGATTACGGGCCCCGAGAGAAGTTTAGGGAAAAAATAAGTACTCTTGTGGGGAAAAAGAATTCCTGCCTTTAAAATTTCTAAAATCTCCTTCTTACGGGGCATAGTAGGAATAAAACCCACTTGGCTCCTTGAGGCTTTCAAAAAATAACTCCAGTCAGGAGTATAATCTATATCCTCCTCTTTAAGGTGGGCTCTTAAAACTTTCTTCAGAAAGAATTCATGCAAAAATATTACCCCCACCCTGTAAGCAGTCCTGTATTTCTCCTCTATATAGGATACATCCTTGAGTTTAAATAGGCAATAATTATTTTTATAGACACAACCCACAATATAAGGATAATGCCTATTGAGAAAATATCTTCTAAAATCTTTTGAGTTATTAAACTCCAAAACATCAAAATAAGCGCGGGATTTTTTTAAGATTTCAGGAAAATCTAACTTTTTCTTAATAATCCTGAAAAATGTTTCCAGGGTCAGGCCCTTTTGATGTATATCCGAGAAGAAACACATTATGAAATTAGCAGGATGGTCAGGCCTTAGCCTACCAAACCTCTTGATAAGGGATTTACGATATTCCAAGAAAGCAGACAACCTATGGTGGCCATCAGCCACAAAGAGGGCGTTATTCTCGATATCTCTAAGTGCCTTAAGAGACCTTGGGGGCATCTTGTTAAACTCTATCTTGTAGATAGAATGTTTTGCCCCAAAACAATCCCGGCTTACAAACAAGGGCTTTCTCCTGCCCCCTACAGAATCAAACAATTTCTTTACAGGATTAGTGTCTTTAAGCGATAGTAGATATATGGGGCTTAAATTCGCTCTTGCTTTCCTTAAAAGGCGCAGGCGGTCTCTGCGCGGGCCAGGATAAGTCTTTTCGTGTTCATATAAGTCATTAATATTCCTTACATCGAGCAGGCCTATAAACCCGTAAAGGGCCTTCTTCCTCTCTCTTGTATACTCAATCTTGCAGAAATAAAAACTTTTGTCTTTGTCCCTGACTAGAATCCCAGAATCTATCCAGTTTTTTAGAAGTTGCCTGGCTTTTTTGTACTCCTCCTTAAGGTAAGGCTTTCTGCGAATAATATGGACTATGTTATAAGGCGAAAGGTTCTTGAATAAATTGATGTCTTCGTCGCGGATGAGGTCGTAAGGGGGGCAGAATACATCCTGGCAATCTTTAATTATACGGGGATTATAATAAAACCCTTTAAAAGGAATGATTCTCATTCCTTGCCACCAGATAAGGCAATTCCCAGAGACACTCCGCCTATATCAGCAAACCAATCCCACACGGAGAAAAACCGTAAAGGAACAAAAATCTGATGAAGTTCGTCGCTCAGTCCATATAGGGAACCAAAGGCAAGGCATATTATATACAAAGTGGATAAACTTTTAAAGGAAAAATTCTGAGAAAATGCCTTGAAGGAAATAATGCCCAAAATGGCGTACTCTCCAAAGTGTATTATTTTATCCCAGGGGTGGGTTATAAAAGGAAACCCCTCTGCAGGAAGTGAAGAAAAATAGAATATTGCGCCTGCATAAATCCCTAATGCCAAAAGCCAAATTCTACTTCTCACCAGAGGTATCTTTTTGAGAAGATTCCTTAGAGGAAGAGTCTGAACTATTTTTCTGGGAAGGAACTTTTTTCTTGTAATCGTTCACAAAGAATCCTGCGCCTTTAAATATAATTCCAGAACCAGTACCTATGAGCCTCTTTAGGGGGCCTTTGCATTCGGGACAAACTTTTAGGGGAAGTTCACTCATCGACTGGAATACTTCAAACCTATGGCCACAAAGTTCGCACTCATATTCATAAGTAGGCATCTTGCCTCCTCTTTACAATTCTCCTCTTATCCTGCCAAACTCCTCAAACAATTTCTTTTCTCTCTCCGACAACCTTTGGGGAATATCTACAATTACCTCTACATATTGGTCTCCCTTGCCCCATGAATTGGGCAC
>CAYNIO010000129.1:0-2591 GCA_964397495.1 uncultured Planctomycetia bacterium | reverse complement strand
TAGCCCCAGGTCTACAGGTCTTATGCATTCATGGGCTTCCTGAGAGAATTTCTTGGATTTATACACTCTCCTCTTCTGGGGCACATACTCTTTGCCAAATTTCTCCTCTATAAATCTCTGCGCCTGCTTATGTGCCAGAGAGGAAACCTTTAAGGAATCTGTCCTCATATAAGTAATAAGGCCTCTAGGCCCTTGAGGAAGTTCGATACCCTCATAGAGTTGCTGGGCGACCAACATTGTTTTTCGGGCATTAAACCCTAACTTATTAAAGGCTTCCTGCTGGAGAGAAGAAGTGTTAAAAGGCGGGGGAGGGCTCCTCTTTTTTTTACCCTGCCAGACCTTTGAAACCTCAAAGTTCCGCTCCTTAAGGTCCTTTAATATCTTTTCTAATTCCTGTCTGCTGCTAATCTTTATGGGTTTGCTTTTGTATTTAGAAAGGCTGGCTTTAAAAATATGCTCATCCTTTTTTAAAAGCACCTCTAAATTCCAGTATTCCTGAGGCACAAAATTTTTGATTTCCCTTTCTCGCTCTACAATAAACCTCAAAGCCACAGACTGGACCCTGCCTGCACTTAAACCACTGCGGACCTTGCGCCATAATAAGGGGCTTAAGAAATAGCCTACAATCCTGTCTAAGATTCTTCTGGCAATCTGGGCATTCACCAGATTAAGATTTAACTGGCGGGGATTTTTAAAAGCCTCAGATACTGCCTGAGGGGTAATCTCATGAAATTCTACCCTTAAGAATTCTTTAAGTCTTTTTCTGCCCTCTATCTTCCTCTTGATATGAAATCCTATGGCTTCTCCTTCGCGGTCTGGGTCGGTGGCAATAAAGATTTTTTCTTTGTCTAAGGAAGCAGATTTTATCTCTTCCAGGATTTTCTTTTTTGAAGGAATAACTTGAAAGCGTGGCTGGAACCCTTTGCTAATATAGACTCCTACCCTATGGGAAGGCAAGTCTACAATATGGCCCATACTGGCTTTTATTTCATACTCTGGAGGAATAATTTTAGAGATGGTCTTTACCTTAGTGGGAGACTCTACTATCACCAGGTATTTTTTAGAAGATCTTTTTTTTGCACACATACCTCTGGCCCGGTAATTCTTCTATGAGATTTTTTAGTCTAAGATTAAACACCACTTTCATCACAGATACAAGCTCCATACCCGTGCGTTGGTAAATCTGGTCTATGTGCAGAGGTTCATCGAGAAGTTCGTAAACCCGACTCTCCTCATCATTTAACTCTAAAGCAGAAGAAATTTCTCCACCTCTTTTGCTCTCAACTATGTCTGAAAATTCTTCGAGTATGTCCTCTACAGTGCTTACTAATTTTGCACCTTGCTTTATCAAGTTTAATGTCCCTTGAGATGTGGGGCTGTCTACTCTTCCCGGAAGGCTAAAAACCTCTCTGCCTTGCTCTAAAGCGAAATCTGCGGTAATTAAGGCCCCTGACTTTTTGGCTGCTTCCACCACTATTACACCCCAAGACAAACCGCTTAAAATTCTATTCCTGCGAGGGAAATTTACTGAAAGAGGTGGAGTCCTTAAAGGGAATTCTGAAAACACGCATCCCTGCTGTGCTATTCGTTGGGCAAGTCTTCTATTCTCCTGAGGATAAATATTTAAAAGCCCGCTCCCCAAGACTGCCAATGTTTTTCCTGAGGCATCCAGAGCCCCTTTGTGGGCTTGGGTATCTATACCCCTAGCCAAGCCTGAAATAATTACCGTTCCCATCTGGGCTAATTTGAAAGAAAGGTTGTAAGCCTGCTGAAGGCCGTAAAACGAGGCCCTGCGCGAACCTACCACTGCCAGACTGAATCCCTCCTCGAGGTCTCCTCTTATGTAAAGGACCGGCGGGGAATCAAATATCTGCCTTAACCTCTGAGGGTAAACCTCATCCTCCCAGGTAAGAATTTTTATATTGTTTTTTTCTGCGTCCTTTAACTCCTTTTCGTAGAGGCGCTGAATATCCTTATCAAAAAGATTTTTTCTTAAAGAGGCTGGAATGAAAGGGGAAAGCTCATCTATAACTTCCTGAAGAGTTATATCCTCAACACCTCTCTTCTTCATCTCCTGGTAAATCTGGCCTATTCTGCGCGGCCCTAATCCTTCCAGAAGATTAAGGAAGATGAGAACTTCTTTTATTTTCATCTTTAGGTTTAAGCAATTCAAGGATTGCCTGTGCTACCTGCTCTTGAGAAAGAGAAGCGGTATCTATCTGCAAGGGAATCCTGTTGTAAAACTCTTCTCTCCTGGCAAGAAGTTCCTCAATACGAGAAAGGGGATTTTCTACATTGAGAAGGGGGCGGTGAGTGTAGTTTTTGGTCCTTTCGTAGATAATTTGGGGGCTGGCTTTAAGAAGAATGAGTGTCCCTGTCTCTTTGAGAAGTCGTAGGTTTTCTTCGTCTACAACTGTTCCCCCTCCCAGGGCTACTACTATATCGTTCTCTTTTACTAACCTCTTGACCCACTCCTTCTCCTTCTGGCGAAAATAAGACTCGCCTTTATCCTGAAATATCTGGGGAATACTCAAACCCTCCTCTCCCTCAATTTCCTCATCCATATCTATGAAACGCAGACCCAACCTCTG
>CAYNIO010000128.1:0-2615 GCA_964397495.1 uncultured Planctomycetia bacterium | reverse complement strand
CTCTTGAAGACAAATCTGACGCTGGAGGATGTTAAAGACAAGGTTGAAAAGTTAATAAATTCTCTTTACACCAAAGTTCCTTCAGGTGTAGGTTCAGCAGGAAAGATTCGTCTTTCCAGAAGTGAGGAGCGCCGGATGATGGTAGAGGGTGCAAAATGGGCGGTAAAGCAGGGATTTGGGGTTCAGGAAGATTTAGAGGCAACCGAAGAATACGGTGCCATTGAGGGTGCAGACCCTGATGCAGTATCAAATCGGGCTTATGAAAGGGGGGCGCCTCAACTGGGAACGTTGGGGTCTGGCAACCATTTCCTAGAGGTTCAGGTAGTGGAAAGAATCTTTGAGGAGGAACTGGCCGAGAGTCTAGGCATATTTTTAGGCCAAATTACTGTGATGATTCATACTGGTTCCCGGGGTTTCGGTTATCAGGTCTGTGATGATTATGTAAGGCAGATGCTTAAGTGTCTGCAGAAGTATAATATAAGGGTGCCGGACAGACAGCTGTCTTGCGCACCAGTAAATTCTCCTGAAGGAAAAAGGTATCTGGGGGCTATGAGATGCGCAGCCAATTACGCCTGGGCCAATAGGCAGTGTATTATGCATTTAGTCAGAGAAGTCTTTGAGGATTTCTTCGGCAAAAGTTGGCAATCCTGGGGTATGGGTTTAGTGTACGATGTAGCCCACAATATCGCCAAGATTGAAAAGCATATAGTTAATGGTAGAGAATTGACGCTCTGCGTTCATAGGAAAGGTGCGACCCGTTCTTTTGGCCCAGAGCACCCGGATTTACCTCCCAAATACAGGGATACAGGCCAGCCAGTAATAATCCCAGGAGACATGGGTACCTTTTCCTATCTTCTGGTAGGTACCGAAAGAGCAATGGAAGAGACTTTTGGCACTACCTGCCATGGTGCAGGAAGGGTAAAATCCCGTTCCGAGGCCTTAAGGACCATCGATTTTTCTTCTCTTATGAAAAATCTGCAATCCAAAGGTATTGTAGTGAGGGCTGCGGGCAAGAAGACAGTAGTAGAAGAAGCCCCCTCCGCTTACAAGGATGTAGAGGATGTAGTGAGAGTTGTCCATAATGCTGGTATCTCCAAAAAGGTAGCCAGGATGAGGCCGTTGGGAGTGGTAAAAGGATAACATGCTGGACTTAAAATTTATAAGAAATAATGCGGAGTTGATAAAACAGGCCTGCAGGGACAAGGGTGAAAATGTAGACATAGACAGGGTTTTAGAGTTGGACAGGGCAAGGAGAGAAATAATTGCTCAACTCGATGAAAATCGCAATAGGTTAAACCGTATTTCAGAAGAGATTTCTGTTTTGGTGAGGCAGAATAAAGATACCTTTTCTAAAAAGGAGGAGGCAAAGACAATATCCCTTAAGGTTAAAGAACTCAAGCAGAACGAGGCAGAGATTGAGAAAGAACTCGGCAGGTTGCTTCTCTGGATTCCCAACATTCCTCATTCTTCTGTCCCCAGGGGCGACGCATCTTTTAATAAGGTAGTAAAGACTTGGGGCGAGAAAAAAAAGTTTGATTTTACCCCCCTTACGCACATAGAGATAGGTAAGGCTCTGGATATTCTTGATTTTGAAAGGGCCTCAAAGATATGCGGTTCAAATTTCGTTCTCTTTAAAGGATGGGGGGCAAAATTGGAAAGGGCCCTCTTTAATTTCATGCTGGATTTACACACCACCAGGCACGGCTATACTGAGGTTTTCCCGCCGTTTTTGGTAAACAGGGATTCTATGACCTCTACAGGCCAGTTGCCCAAATTAGAGGAGGATATGTATTGTCTTAAAGAGGATGATTTTTTCCTTGTGCCTACTGCAGAGGTTCCAGTAACCAATATTCACAGGGACGAGACTTTTAAGGAGGAAGATTTACCTGTCTATTACACTGCCTACACTGCGTGTTTCCGAAGGGAGGCAGGTTCTTATGGGAAGGAGACTAAAGGTTTAGTAAGGGTTCATCAGTTTGACAAAGTGGAGTTGGTCAAATTTACAAGGCCTGAAGATTCCTATGATGAACTAGAAAGATTGCGCGAGGATGCTGAGGAGGTTTTAAGAATTTTGGATATTCCTTATAGGGTAGTACTTCTTGCTTCGGGAGATTTAAGTTTTTCTGCCAGTAAGTGTTATGATATTGAGATTTATGCGCCAGGTCTTGATAGGTGGCTTGAGGTTTCAAGCTGCAGTAATTTTGAGGATTTTCAGGCAAGGCGTGCCAATATCCGCTATCGCACCAAAGAAGGTAAACTACGCTATGTCCACACTCTTAATGGCTCAGGAGTTGCCCTGGCAAGGTTGGTGGTATGTATTCTTGAGAATTACCAGAATAAAGATGGCACAGTTTCTGTCCCTCAGGTTTTAGTCCCTTATCTTTCTGTAGAGAAGATTGAGCCCAAAGACTAAGTCTTTACTTAAACTGATACTTTTCCTGATATTCTTCCCCTACGTTTTCTATCTATGGAAGAATATCTTTATGTTTCTTCTGCAGGATTCTAGAAGTGCATACATCTTGTGTGGGGTGTGTTCTTATGTATTCTTTTTTGCATTTTTCGATAGACTTAAGTCTTTCTTTGTGTGGAACAGGAAACTTACCGAAAGAATATTT
>CAYNIO010000127.1:0-2830 GCA_964397495.1 uncultured Planctomycetia bacterium | reverse complement strand
AGAATACTCTGAAGAGACAGCAAAACTTATAGATGAAGAGATAAAGAATCTTGTAGAGGATACTTACAAGATGTGCAAAAACCTTCTGAAAAAAAATCTTGATAAGCTCCATAAAATTTCCCAGAGGCTTTTAGAAAAAGAAATTCTGGACGCCCAGGAGGTTAGAAAACTTGTGGGCTTAGAAGATAAAACCTCCCCAAATTCAGATGAGGCTTTACAGAATAGACCTTCATCCTCAGAGAGTTAAAGAGATTTTTAAGAATATTGGGGTAGACAAGAGAGCTTGGCATCTCATGTACCCTAAGAGCCAGGTTTATACCTTTCTTGTGAAGGGCGTCCCCGCTTTTATAGGAAACATCTTAAAGCAGGAGATGCTTTCTTTAGGTGCGGATGCGGCTGTGCCTCGCCAGGCCCTAATGGAGCCTTTTAAGAAGATAGACCTTTTACTCATAGGCACTCTTAAACACTATGAATATCTTTTCAAGAAGTTAAAAGACCAACCCTTGATTCTTGTTAGGGAGTTGGTTTCTTCTTTGAAAGAGAATATTGATTTATCTCCTTTGCGCCTATGGAAGGCTGGAAGATACACCCTGGATTTAAAGAAGCCTATCATGATGGGGATACTCAACCTTACGCCTGATTCTTTCAGCGGCGACGGCCTCTTAAAGGAAGCGGGGGGTTCTGCAAAAAAGATAGTGAGCATTGCCCTTAAGAGGACCGAATATTTAATAAGGGCAGGTTGCAAGATCATAGACATAGGCGCTGAGTCCACTCGGCCAGGAGCAAAGTCAGTTTCAGGTAAAGAAGAGTTAAAAAGGCTCATGGGAGTATTAAAAGGGATCCTTAAAAGATTTAATATTCCTGTATCTGTAGATACCTATAAACCTTCTGTGGCTAAGGCCGTTTTGGATGAGGGTGCTTCCATAATAAACGATATAAAGGGTTTGAGGGACAAAAAAATGTTGCAGGTTCTAAGCAAAAGCAATGCAGGAGCAGTAATTATGCATATGAAGGGCACTCCCCGCACTATGCAAAAAAATCCCTATTACCAAGACCTTATTCCTGATATAATAGATTTTCTAAGGAAACGCATAAAGGATGCTCAAGATAATGGCATCAAAAGAGAAAGGTTGGTGGTAGACCCAGGCATCGGTTTTGGTAAGACTCCTCAAGACAACTACAAAATTCTTAGATATATTGAAGAATTCCAAGTTCTAAAAAGACCCGTACTTTTAGGTGTGTCTCGGAAATCTTTTTTAGGTTATATCCTCAAGAATGAAGTTTCCCAGCGTCTTATAGGGACTGTAGCGAGTTGCTGCTGGGCTGTATCTAAAGGCGTAAAAATCCTGCGGGTCCACGACCCTAAAGAGATTAGTCAGGCTTTAAAAATTATGCAGGCCATAAATGACGCCTGAAATTCTTAATTTTATCGCAAAACACTGGAAAGCGGGAATAGAGATATTCATACTCTGGTTTATCTTCTACAAAATTCTGCTATTTTTTAAAGGCACCAGGGCTGTACATCTTCTGCGTGGCATAATTATCTTGGTGATTGCTTTCCTTGTTTTCCAGAAACTGGGCCTGAATACTCTTAATTGGCTGTTTACGAAATTGTTCGCCATATCGGTCATAGGACTATTGATTGTTTTTCAACCAGAATTAAGACAGGGTTTGGCTAGACTCGGCCAGCAACAGTTATTTTATTTTTCCCTGCCGGAGGAGCAGATAGAAGATATAGTTCAGCAGATAGTCCAGGGTGCCAGCATCCTTTCCCGCAAGAAGATAGGGGCACTTATTGCTATCCAGAGGGAGATGGGGCTCAAGAATTATGCTGAAAGCGGAGTTATTCTTAATGCGGACCTTTCGCCAGAGTTAATTCAGGCAATATTTAATCCTCAGAGCCCATTGCATGATGGAGGTATGATTATTCAGCATAAGACTATTTATGCCTGCGCATGCCTATTTCCACTTTCGGATAATCCTCAGATAGATAAGACATTAGGTATGAGGCACAGGGCTGCTGTGGGCTTAAGTGAAGAGACGGATGCAGTTGTAGTTTGTGTTTCTGAAGAAACAGGCAATGTTTCTCTGGCAGTAAATGGCCAGATGACCCGCAATCTGGAAAGGGAGGAACTTGCGAATGTACTTAAGGGGCTCCTGCGTAGGAGGATGAAAGCATGAATATTAAAGAGATTATCTTTAGAAATTTCTGGCTGAAAATCATTTCTTTGATCCTGGCAATTTCCGTATGGGTATACGTGAGCGGAGAACTCGCTAAAAAATAATTTTGGAAACACCTTAAGATTTCTGCCAAACCTTAATCTCCTGAATTAGTCATTAAACCTAGGTTAAAAGTATGGTTTTTTCCAAAAAACTTCTTAAGGCTTTAAGAATGAGAAAAAATATTTTAGTCTTAGGGCCTGTGGATTCAGGTAAGAGTTATCTATGCAGGGAGATTTTGAGTAGGCAGAAGTTTGTCTTTCTGGACACGGATGTGGGTCAATCCACAGTGGGGCCTCCTTTAACCATAGGTTTAAGAAAGTTTACGAAAAATGGCTGGAGGGAAGAACTATTCTTTTACGGAGGTCTGAGCCCCATAAGAAATCCTCTTTGGTTTATTTGGGGAGTGATTTCTTTGAGGAACAGATACCCTAGTTCCAGGTTTCTTGTAGATACTACGGGTTTTATAAAGCCTGTTTTAGGCAGAGTTCTTAAAATGGTAAAGTCTGAGATTTTTAAACCCACCTTGCTTGTTTGTTTAGGTTCCCACAAGTTTTACAGGGTTTTCCCTTTTAAGGATGCAATAATTATTTCTCCCAGCAAAAAGGTT
>CAYNIO010000126.1:0-2879 GCA_964397495.1 uncultured Planctomycetia bacterium | reverse complement strand
TCATAACCATAACCCACATCAGACTCCCTCAGGTGCTCTCTGCGATAAGCGTCAGACCCGAAAGAAATGGGTCTATTAAATATCCAGGGGTTGGTAAAACTTATTTCGTAATAATCTCTCACGGAGCCTATCTCTGCCCTCAGGGAAAACCTCTGCCCTCCTCCTACAAAATATGGAGGGTTGCTCCAGTCAAAATTGTTCTGGGCAAATTCTATAAAACCCACAAATTGGTCTATAGAACTATAACCGCCACCAAAACTCACATAGCCAGTTTTGGCCTCCTTGACATCCACAATGAGATTGATTTTATTTCCTCCAGCAGGCTCGCTGTCGAATTTTATCTTCTCAAATATCCCCAGATTAGTTAACCTCTGCCGGGAACGCCTTAATTTTGCTCCATCAAACCTCTCACCAGGTTTTAACCTTATCTCTCGACGGATAACATCATCGCGGGTTTTTACATTACCTCTTATTTCTATCAGGCTAATATAAACGAGTTCGTTTTCCTGTATAGTGAAGGTGATATCTATCTTATTTGTCTTCGGATTAAGAAACGCTGAGTCCTCTACCCGAGCAAACACATACCCTTTGTCTACATAAAGTTCCTGAATCCTTAAAACATCTCCTTTCACCTTAGTATCTACATATATGTCTCCTGGTTTAACAAGTATTTTCTTTCTAATCTCAGAAGTAGTAATATTTTTATTGCCCTCGATGTCAATCTTCCCCACGAAGTACCTGGGGCCTTCATTTATATTTACGGTGATATAAAGAAATCTTCCTCTTCTCTGGGTGGAATAATCAACCTTTACTTCGCCAAACCCCTGGCGCTGGTAATAATCTTTGATACGCTCAATGTCTTCCTCCATTATCTCCTTCTTGAAGAAACCAGCCCGCAACAGAAACCAACGTGCAGGCTTGGTCTTCATAATAGAGAGGAGTCTTTTCGCAGAGATGTGCTTATTGCCCTTAATCTCCACCTTCTTAATCTTTATACGGCCGCCTTCATCTATTATAAATTTTATCCTAACTGTATTTTTGCCCTCATCCTTCTTCAGGGAATAATCTACGATTGAGTCTGTAAAACCCCTTTTTCTTAACATACCCTGTATCGTCAAAACATCTTCCTTCAAATCCTGAAGGTCTAAAAGTGAACCTTCCTTGCATTTAATGGAACTGAGAACTTTTTTGGGATGAAGGTGTCTTAAATTTTGAAACTCTATCTTCTCTATAGTGGGCTTCTCTTTAAGGATGAATACCAGTTTCAACCCTCCGGGGACTTCCTCTGTTTCTATCCTTACATCCTCAAAATAGCCTGTCTCATACAGCCTCTTTATGTCTTGATTTATTGTCTGCACATTAAAAACTTGCCCTTTTTTAATTTTTATGTGAGCAAAGATTGTGTCCAGACTTATATTTTTATTCCCTCTGACATCTATGGATTTAATAATATCTTGGGAATACCCTTGAGCCATGAATACGAAAAGGGAAATTAGCATCCAAAGACTAATCCTTTTCATTATTCCTCCAATCTTGCCAGATTGACAAATTTCATACATTCCTTTATAAAACCTAATTTCAATGTTCCTGTAGGACCGTTCCGCTGCTTGGCTATTATGACCTCGGCAATTCCCTTATTTTCAGTATCGGCTTTGTAATATTCCTCGCGAAAGAGGAAGATAACCACATCTGCATCCTGTTCTATCGCCCCTGATTCCCTTAAATCTGAAAGTTGAGGACGATGGTCTCCCCGAGACTCCACAGCGCGGGAAAGCTGGCTTACGGCAATGAGGGGAACACTCAGCTCTTTAGCCAAAGCTTTGAGAGCGCGGGATATCTCAGAAATCTCTTGCTGGCGATTTTCTTTGCGCGCAGCGCTCCTTATCAGTTGAAGATAATCTACTACCACAAGTTGCACATCGTAATTGGCCTTGAGCCTGCGGGCTTTGGCACGCAGTTCAAAAATATTCAAAGCGGGGCTGTCATCAATATAAAGAGGGATTTCCGAAAGTTCTGCGGCTGCCTGGGTAAGTAAAGGCCAATCATTGGCTGAGAGATAACCGCTCCTTACCTTCTGAACATCTATGCGGGCATGGCTGCAGAGAAGCCTCTGTACTAATTGCTGCTTGGACATCTCCAGGCTGAAAAAAGCCACCGGTATATTTAAAGAGGCTATGTTCTCGCAAATATTCAGCACAAAAGCACTTTTTCCCATAGAGGGCCTGCCTGCTACAATTATAAAATCTCCTGCCTGGAGGCCGGCTGTATAGATATCAAGTCTGGAAAAACCTGTGGAGACTCCTGTAACATGTGACTGTCTGCGGTAAAGATTGTCTATTAATTCTATGTTTTCTCTTATCAACTCCTTTATATGGGTATAATTGCTCTCTATTCTTCTGTCGCATATTTCAAAAATAAGTTTCTCAGACTTATCCAGGATACTATCAGTATCGTCAGATTGTTCATAGCACATCCCAATTATGTGGGTGGCATTATTTATGAGAGACCTCAATATAAACTTCTCCTTTACTATACGTGCATAAAATTTGGCACTAGCAGATGTCGGCACGCTCTCAGTAAGTTGTGTAAGATAAAGGGCGCCCCCTACCTCCTGCAGTTGGGCCCTCTTCTTTAACTCCTCGCTTACAGTAACAACATCTACCGGCTTGCGGTTATTGAAAAGGTCTATGATGGCCTTAAATATTTTCTTGTGCTCGTCTTTGTAAAAACACGCCTCATCTATAAGCTCCATTACCCCCACTACGGCTTCCTCGTCCAAAAGCATAGCCCCCAGACAAGCTTGTTCAGCCTCCAGACTTTGGGGAGGCAATTTTTCTATTCTTATATCTTGCTGATCAGGCATATCTATTTACGTACTA
>CAYNIO010000125.1:0-2935 GCA_964397495.1 uncultured Planctomycetia bacterium | reverse complement strand
CCATAACAGCAGCAAACCATTCTGGTCCAAAATTCTTTATAATTCTTGCCATCTTCTATCCCCCCTTATACTTCTCTACTCCCAAAACAATCGCTCTTACCTCTATTTATCCTAAACTAATCCCTCTCACTTATTCTATGTTGATTATCTCCTGAGGGCCTCGATTAACTTTTGGCAATAATAAGGAATATCCTTTACAACTCTCCCCCAAACTAAATTCCCATCGCATAGAGCAGGCTCATCGACCCAAATGGCACCGGCGTTCTCCAAATCATCTTTTATCCCTCTTGAACCCGTCGCTTTTCTATTTTTAACAATTCCTGCTGATATTCCTACTAAACCTGCATGGCATATCATACCGATAATCTTTTCTCTCTTATGGGCCTCTCTTACTAAACTAAGGATATCCTTGTTTCTCCTTAATTTATCTGGAGCCCAACCGCCTGGAATTAATACCGCATCTATCTCATCAGGATTAATATCCGACGCCTTGTATTGGCTCTTTGCTTTCAAACCCCCGCTTTTACTCAAATACTCCTCATCTTTGTCTAAGCCTACTATTTTAACATTTGCGCCCTCTTCTATCATCCTCATATACACCACCCAGAATTCTAAATCTTCGTATTCTGGACCAACTAACATTGCTATTTTTTTATTTCTTAACATTACATCCCCCTTCCCCTGCGACGTCCTCTTCTTAATTTCCTACCTTTCCCCATACCAAATTTCCAAGGCAGAAATAAACGTCTCTGACTATAAATAATGTCTGACTTGACATCCGTCTTCTGGGGATGAATCGCGCCCCGGGGACAAACAGAGGCACATCTTCCGCAATTTACACATTTCTTTGGGTCAATTACTGCCTTGCCGTTATTTAAAGATATGGCACCTTGAGGGCAGACATTTATGCAAACCGCACAACCAACACAATTTTCTTCATCTACCTTAAACATCTTGAATCCCTCCTTATTTCTTAAAATTCAATATCTGGCAATCGTTCATGTAATCATCATGAAGGCATCTTTTCGATGTCTTCTCTTCAAGAACAAATCCCGCCTTTTCAACTTCTTTTATTACATCCTCTAAACTCAAAAGAGCCAACTCCATTAAAGGATAATCTTCCTTGTGATGCTTGGGATAAAGAGAGAAAAGACCGTCTTTCTTCAATACCCTATATACCTCCTTATATATTTTCCCTCTGTCTCTCTCATAATGAACGACGTCATAACACAACACTGCATCTACAGAACTATCCTCAAGAGGTATCTTTGTTTCTGAATAGATTGTCTGGGTATTCTTTAATCCTTTTCTAAAGGCTATCCTCCTCAGTTCCTTTAGGGCCCAATCATCCTTATCCAGAGCATAAACCCTACCCTCACTGCCCACAACCTTCGCTAAAGGAATGGAGTAATGACCCACGCCTGAACCAAAATCTAAAACCACATCCCCATACCTAATGCCGATTTCTTTCAAGAAATTTTCTGCACGCCTCTCAATCCAATCGTCAATCTCTCCCATTTTAATTGCTCCTGTAGGCCTCAAGTATTCTAATATAATCACTGAAAAACAACCTCTGTTTAGAGTAGGCAAAACCCTTATCCGACAATATCTTTAACCAATCCCTTCTTATAAAATCGAAAGCATAAATACACTCCATATATTTAAATGGCAGTTTTATATAAAAAGGAAGGGTTCCAAACTCGAATTTATTATAATCCAAGATGAATAATCTGCCTCTGTTTTTTAAAACCCTGCGAGCCTCATCCAAGATACTTTCCCTAACATTGTGAGGGAACCCATGAATCATAAAGGAAATTAAGATTTTATCAAAAAGATTACCTTTAAAAGGCAAGGTCCTGTCTGCGCGAGAATACACTGCATATACATTAGTAAAAATACTGCATTTCTTCTTAAACTGCTTAATCATAATCTCAGAGATATCTACCCCTATAATGCTACCTCTATTAGATAGATAATTTCTCATTAAACAGGTATTTCTTCCTGTACCGCACCCCAGATCTAATATTCTATCTTCCCTCTTTATCTGCATAAATCTTATGACCTCTTTTATAAAATTTCTATATTTATTTAATGTAATTATATCTAATAGGACGTCGTAATACTTTGCCCAAAATCCGGTTACCTCCACCTTAGAACGAGGATAATATCTACCCACGCCAGGCTTCCTGAGCCATATGGAAGAACTTACTCCTTTCTTCTGCATCCATCTGGGCAACGTCAATATTTATCTGTAAATCAGGAAATTCTTTATTTACAGATTCCTTAATGATCGTTATTAAATACTCCAATATAGGGACCCCCAACATAGGCACCTTCAACGTAAGATTGAGTTCCCTATCCCCTATTCTGATATCATCGATCATCCCCAAATCAAACAAAGTATGAGCAATCTCCGGATGCTCAATCTTTCTCAAAACTTCCTCAATTTTAATTCTTGCATCCTCCATAGATTCACCTCCTTCTACTCCTGAAAAAACAAAACATCAGCAACAAATCATTTACCGTTTATAAACTTTCCTATAATGCTCTTTACTAATGTAGGATTTTTCAAGAAGTAGCATTTCATATTGCCTTTTTGGTGCCAATCGACGATGCCCCTTGACCTTAAAACAGCGAGGTGCTGAGAAATATTCGACTGCCTCGCATTTACCAACTCTTTTATATCGCTAACACATTTTTCCTCTTTCAATAACTCTGCAACTATCATAAGGCGCACAGGATGAGAAAATGCTTTAATAAAATCGGCAACCTTTCTATAATCAATTAACCCCATTATATTTTCCCCTTATATTACTATATTCGTATATCCTTATATCATAAATATAAAATATGTCAATGGGTATATCGCATGGGCACTGTCAACGAAATTGTGTAGATTCACAAAGGCATTCTCAATACACCTTTTGCCATCACA
>CAYNIO010000124.1:0-2952 GCA_964397495.1 uncultured Planctomycetia bacterium | reverse complement strand
GGTATACCGGCGCCTCATATCCTGGAACCAGCCTCTTATAAGAATTAACCCATTGGTTGCAGACGAAAGTTATCTCCCGGGCATGGGTTAGAATCCCTGCAATGTAGCTCTTAGCCTCTCGAGAAAGAAAATGTTCATCTTGGGGGTCAAAAAAAGCATTGACCTCGCCTTTGAATAGAGACTGATGAGTATGCATTCCTGAGCCATTCGCTCCGTATATTGGCTTGGGCATAAAGGTGGCATACAAACCGTGTTTCTGGGCTATTTCTTTAACCACCATTCTGTAAACCATAACTATGTCTGCCATTTCTAAAGCCTCAGTATACCTGAGGTCAATCTCGTGCTGAGAAGGAGCAACTTCATGATGAGAATACTCCACCTGAATACCCATTTGTTCTAGGGTCAGAATTATCTCTCTTCTCACCTCATTGCCCGCATCTAAAGTGGTAATGTCAAAATATCCTCCTTCGTCTAAAACCTGCGTTGACTTTTCATCTTTGAAAATAAAAAATTCTAGTTCTGGCCCCACATAGAAAGTAAACCTTTTTTCCTCTGCTTTTTTAAGAACTCTTTTCAATATGTAGCGGGAATCTCCCTGGTAAGGAGTTCTATCAGGATTTAATATATCGCAAAGCATACCTGCTACTGCTTTTTCTTTGGGCCGATAGGGCAAAATAGTAAATGTGGTGGGATCAGGCATCGCAATCATATCAGACTCATCAATCCTGGCAAATCCTTTTATAGAAGAACCATCAAAACCCATCCCATCTTCCAGAGCGCCCTCCAGCTCTTCCCGGGTAATGGAAAAACCTTTCATTTGGCCGGTAATGTCTGCAAACCATAACCTGATGAATTTTACATCTCTCTCCTTGACAATTTTCAAAACATCCTTTTTGGTAAAATTATTGGTACCCATTTCTACCTCCTTGATTTTTTATTAATTTTAAACTAAATCCTCAGATAGGGCAATTATTATTTATTAAAAAGCGCCCCTTTTAGGAGGGGCGCTTTAATGTTTGGAGCAGACTATCTTTATGCGGTCAGAATTTTCCTGGCGATTTCGTCTCCCTTTTCAGTGATAAACGCCAGGCCAGTTTCTTTGGCAGTCTCCCTGTTGGCTGCATAAATATCTTCTCTGGAAATTGCGGAAACTGAGAATTTGCGAGCTCCAGCCAGAAGTTGTTGCAATCCTGCTGAGAGTTTATCTGCAAGGGTATAAAGGGCAATGGCACCAAAAGGAATATTCTTCATTTCCTCCTTGCCTACCTTTTTCTCAACCTCATAATAGCAGGCAAAGATTTCCTCGGCGGTGTCGCCAAATTGAGAGACTGAAGGAGGCAATTTGTCCCAGTTGCCATAGACCTTCTCTTTATTTTCAGGTTTCAAAACTCCTTCAATGTTTGAACCCAAAAATCCAGGAATCATTAAAGCCCTTCCCATACACACGAGTTTGGTAAAAGGTGCACCTAAAGCCAATGCTTTAAATATCTGGTCTTCCTTGGCGATTCCGCCCGCAAAAGCCATATCTACAACATCTTTGCCTTTATCTGCAAGAATTTTAGCATACTCGTAAGCCTTGGCATGTAAGATAAGTGAGGGCACTCCCCAGGATTCCATCATATTCCAGGGGCTCATCCCTGTTCCCCCACCAGAACCATCAATCGTCAGGAGATCAAGACCAGCCTCAGAAGCATATCTTATAGCCATAGCTAAAGCTTCCATTCCATAAGAACCGGTCTTTAAGGAGATTCTTCTATAACCCAGTTTACGCAGATATCCCACTGCCTTCATAAAGTTATCTCTTACCTCTTCCCTTGTAGAACAAGAGGTATAACCTAACCTGCTGTGCCTGGCAATGGATTTAATGGCTCCTGCCCGCAATGCCCTTTGTACCTCAGGATCTTCAGGGTCGGGATCTACAATGTATCCTCTCTTTTTCAGAAACAGAGCATAGTCTAAGTCGGTAACCTGGATCTCGCCTCCAATACATTTTGCACCCTGGCCCCACTTTAATTCCAGAATGACCTTATCTCCATATTTATCGATTACATACTCAGCCACACCATTACGAGTATCTTCCACATTCATCTGGACAATTATGGCACCGTATCCATCAAAATAGCGTAAATAAGTCTCAATCCTGCGGTCCAATTCCGGGGCTTTCTTGACCTTACCATTTTCGATTACCGCCTGCTTATCGATACCAACAACATTCTCCCCCACTACAATAGGAATACCAACCAAAGATGCGCCAATCGCAAACGACTCCCAGTATTTGGCAGCAATAAATGTGGAACCAAGGGCGCCGGTCATAATCGGAACTCTGAATTTAGTTTTAACTTTTTGACCGAATTCTCCTTCTAAACTCACATTGGGGAATATGCAATCATCCTCAGAATTGGTCAAACCTTTATGCAGACCTTTTGCTCCATAAAGATAACCATCAATTCTTACGGAATTATAATCTACCCCCACATGGGATGTATTAGCGCTTCCAGCCGTAACATAACTATAATCCCGAGGATACAGCAATTTTCTCCCTCTCAAAGAAGAAAGCCAGGTCTCACACTTCCCCCGGCAGTCACACCTGCATAAAGTACACAATCCTGACTCGCAAGGGTCGCCCCGATTGGCTGTACCTAAAGCATCGTTAGACTTTACCATTCTGCTCATCGAAACCTCCTTTTTATTTCTACCACGTGTTTAGAATTTAAACCAAGGCATATATAAATAAAAAGGCGTCTTCCCTTTGCGGAGAAGACGCCTTTGTCCTTCGTTGAAAGGATACCAAAAATTTTTGTTCTGTCAAGAGAAATTGTGTTGATGTAGTTGCAATAACAAAATGTCAAAAATAATTACTAAATCGAGGTATTTAAGCTTGGCTTTCTCCAAAAAATTTTATGTGAACAAGAAAGTATTTTTCAGGAAAGGTAATCTAAAATTGAACGAGAG
>CAYNIO010000123.1:0-2962 GCA_964397495.1 uncultured Planctomycetia bacterium | reverse complement strand
GGCCTCTCCGCAATCTGGGCATACGCCTACTACATTCTTAGAGGTTTTTGCCAAAGCCACAGAAAACTCTGGTTCCTGAGAATAAGGCTCCATTTTGAGTCTTTTCTCTTCTCTGAAACGCTCCTCTAAAACCTTGGCTATAGCATCCGAGCACGAAAATATCTTCTTACCATTGTCCCAACTGGGGGAAGGGCACCTTATGCCCCGCAACTGCTCAATTATGGAATTTATATTTATGCCAGACCTTAAAGCCAAAGAAACTAACCTGCCTATAGCCTCAAGCTGAGAAGCAGCGCATCCTCCAGCTTTACCCATCTGGGTAAATAGTTCAAAGAATTTCCCCTCTTGATCTTGATTTATAGTAATATAAAGGTTGCCACAGCCAGTATTTACCTTAGTAGTGGTACCCACAAGGACCTCAGGCCTTGGCCGAGGAAGAATCTTCTTCTCCAGCACAGAAACCTCTTTCTTCTTTTCCTCCTTCTTTAAAGTATTAAGGACCTGCTCCTGACGAGAGCCGTCCCTGTAAACAGTTATACCCTTACACCCCAAACTGTAAGCCAATAGATACGCCTTTTTTACCTCCTCTACGGTAGCCCTATTAGGAAAATTTATAGTCTTAGAGACGGCGTTATCTGTAAACTCCTGGAAGGCTGCCTGCATCCTTACGTGCCACTCCCCAGGAATTTCCAAAGCGGTCTTAAATACCCTCTTTATATCCTGGGGTATTTCAGTTATATCCTGACAGGAACCAGTCTGGGCAATCTTCCTCATCAACTCTTCAGAATAAATACCCTCCCTTCTTAAGGCTTCTTCAAAAGAGGGATCGACTTCTAAGAGTTTCTGGCCATCCAATACCTGACGGTAGAAACACAGGGCAAATATTGGCTCTATCCCGCTTGAGGTAGGCCCAGCAATAATGCTAATAGTCCCCGTAGGGGCAATAGTGGTTAAAGTAGCATTCCTTATTAGAACTCCTTCCTCCTCCCATCTGCTGCCTTTATAAGCAGGAAAAGTCCCTTTCTTTTTGGCTAACTCTTGGGATTTCTCTACAGCTTTGTCTCGTATGAAACTCATAATTTTTCGCGCTAAATCCAAAGCCTCTTGGGAATCATAGGGTATGCCCAAGAAACCCAGCATCGTTGCCCAGCCCATAATCCCCAAACCAATCTTACGCGTTCTTTTAGTATTCTCCTCTATTTGGGGCAGGGGGAACTTATTTACATCAATAACATTATCCAAGAAATGTACAGCAAGTTTCGTAGTCTCCTCCAGTTTTTGCCAATCTATCTCGTATTTTCCATCAGTCTTGTTAAGCATCTGAGAAAGATTGATAGAACCCAGATTGCAGGACTCATAAGGCAAAAGCGGCTGTTCCCCGCAATCAAGAGATATAAATCCATTCGAAATAAAACTCAAGGTTTGGGGTTCAGTCAAATCATAAACAGGTTCTTTACCTGTGGGAATTACACTCACAACTTCTTCCTCAAAACAATCTCGATAATAATCTTTACTGTAAAACTTGATTATCTTTTCAGAATGTTTTCCGCATAAAAAACCAATGGTATCTAAGAATCGCATAGCGCTTTCTCTGGAAATCTCAAGTTCAAAACAAATACCATCGCTTTTATACCTTTTATACTCTCCTGAATTGGCCAGGTAAGTAAAACATATCTTTTCCTCTCTACATCGATTATAGATTCGAGATTTTATGCCTAAATTCAACAGAATAATCTGGACTCCTTTAAGAAGTTTCTCAGACTTAGCAGTAAGTCTTATATACGAAGAATGGTCCTCTTTATAATTTACCGTTCCATCTGCACTAAAAAGTCCCTGGAGGAATCCAATTACAGCCTCCTTGGGGGCTGTATAGATAGATTCAGGGATCTCTTTCTCCTCTGACCTCCAGGCTTTCATTCCCAAGGATTTGAAAAAATCTACAAAGTATTTACTATGATAAGATAGGTGATAAATACCATTTTCCCTCAAAACCTCTTTTATCTGGCGTCCATAAAAATTATTGATTATTGGCTTAAAATAATCAAGAATAGGTTTGTCTTCTCTGCCAAAAGTGAAACCTACCCGACAGTTCTTATCGCCCTCTCTTAACCATCCATCTCCCACAAGCCATCCCAAGACTTGCCCTAATTGGAGCGACCATTTTTGAGGCAGATTCAATCTATAAAGACGATGATTTTGACCTTTTTGTCTATTCTGGACTTTAAAGGGGAGATTATAATCCTGGTTAAATACACCCTCTTTTGCCTGAATATATACCTTATCTCCTTTCCTTAAATCCTCAACCTTTACCCAACCTTTAGGTGTCAACAATCTGTGGTCCAGTGTAGCCTTTAATTCAAAGCCTGACTTGGTGATTATCTTAAATACGGGCTTGATTCCTGTGCAGAAAACTTTAGTTATTCTATGGAGGCTTATACCCAATTTTACTGCAGTACAAGTACTGCCTTCATTATAATCCCCAACTTGGTGCAGAACTCTGTTGTCGGTACAAATAAAAATGCCTCCCTCGCGATAATCCCTGTAGAGTTTTCCCATCCTTATCAATCCTTTCTCGGTGGAAATTAGGGTATCTGCTGTAACACAGGGATTGGTACTTTCAATTTCACCCAAATGAGGTGTAGGGTTGTCTTTGTTTATTCTATCTATAAAAACAACTCCTGGCTCACCGTTTCTGTGGGCGTTATTTACTATTAAATCAAAGACTTCCCTGGCATTAAGCTTGCCTTTCGCTTCCCCTGTATGGGGATCTATCAAATCGTAATCTTCTCCCTTAAAGAGTTTTTTCATAAATTCGTCAGTAATCGCTACTGATATATTAAAATTACTAATCTCGCCTTCACTCTCTTTGCATTTTATGAACTCCAAAATATCAGGGTGGTCTACTCTCAAAATACCCATATTAGCACCTCTGCGCCTCCCCCCCTGCTTTACTGCTTGAGTT
>CAYNIO010000122.1:0-2989 GCA_964397495.1 uncultured Planctomycetia bacterium | reverse complement strand
AATATGTTTCTCATTAATCCTGACTTTCCTTTTGTCTTTCTTCAAAAGATGGATAAATACATCCTCCAGCGTAGGCTCGTAAACCTGTATTTCCTTTATCTGCCAGTTTTGAGAAGAAAATATCTTGGACAAGAGAGTCTGAGGAGACTCCTGGATCCTTAAGGTGAAAGTGAACTTTACGAAACCTGAGTTCAATATTCCCCGAAACTGCACATTTTCTATAAAACTCTTTTCCCTTAGGAACAATTCTGCTTTTTCTCTCTCTGCCTTGAGAATCAGAGAAACTCTATATTTATCTTTAACAGTATTTAAAAGATCCTGATAGGTACCTTGGGCGATAAGTCTTCCTTGGTTAAGGATCGCTATCTCCTCTGCTAGAGACTCTATCTCCTGGAGAATATGACTGGAAAAAATTATGGTCTTTTGTTGAGAGAGACCTTTTATTAGTTTCCTTATCTGAACAATCTGCAAAGGGTCAAGACCGGTCATAGGCTCATCCAGAATAATCACGGAGGGGTCATGGATTAAAGCCTGGGCTAAACCTACCCTCTGACGATAGCCCCGCGATATCTCTGCTATAGGGTGTTTCCATATGAAAGATAACCCACATTCCTTCCTCACCCACAGAAGTCTCTCCTGAAGACTAAAACCCCTCAAGCCCCGCGCTTTCCCCACAAAGGAAAGAAATTCTTCTACTAACATATCCTCATACAAAGGAGGGCTCTCAGGAAGATACCCAATGCATCTTCTTACAGATACAGGGTCCTTAAGTATATCATGCCCCTCAATAACTGCCGTGCCTTGGGAAGGGTAAAGATAGGTAGTAAGTATCCGCATTAAGGTAGTTTTTCCTGCAGCATTGGGCCCCAAAAGGCCTAAAATCTTGGACTTGGAGGCAATAAAATTCACTCTGTCCAGGGCCAAGAACCTACCATATCTCATACTTAAAGATTTCACCTCTATCATAGTAAATATATATTATTAAAGTTCTTATCTGTGTCAACACCAGAAGTGCAAACTGTACAAAATGACCGTGTCTAATTGTTCAGTTTAGGGTGCCGGTGGACTTTCTCAATCTGTACTCTACATAACCGCAGAGTATTTCCTGAACTTTGGCAGGGGGCGGGACGACAAAATAATGGGAGATTATGGCATGGGCTATCTCGTGGCCTAACATCCCTAAGGTTATATCCTGATAGGATATATATATAGTATTTTTTTGATGGAAGTAGAAAGACCTCTCAGGGAAATCTGTGCCAAAATTTTCTTTATAAACCGCCCTAACCTCAGATGAAGAAGGAAATATCTTAATATCTCCATGAAAACTGTAAATATGTATATCAAGGATATCAGAGACTTCAAGGTAGAGGGCATCCAGAGTCTGAGCCAATAAACTGGAGGGGTCGTCATAATTTCTATTGTTCAAACCCTGCAGATGTATCAAATATTTAAAGTTAATCTTCTCTAAAAGGTCAAAAATATCCAGACCTTTATGCCCCCAGATGCTAAAATACTTGCCTTCGGTTATAAATACCAGTCTATCCTCTTGAGGATAACTAAAAATTGCTCCTCCCAGAAAAAAAACCAGAAAAATTAAAGATGTCTTTCTTATCAAGTTTTAAAACTCTCCAAATCTCGGCGTATTTCCTCTAAAAGAGAACTGATTCTGGCTTTATCCTCATCGTTTAGGGGCATCTCTTTAAGGCAATTATAGAGTTTACCGTAAGCATCCTGGATTTTGCCTATCTTTTCCTTAAGAGAAGAATTCATTTCCTCTAAACTGCAGGCTAATTCTTGAAGTTGGTCTTTTGCCCTTATATGAAAATTGCGCCTTAAGTCTAATTTTCCTAAAAATTTTATCTCTCTCTGAAGTCTGTAGAGGGGGCCGGAAATCTTATGGGAGACAAACAAAGAAAGAAGTGCAACTGAAAGGGCTGAAAAAAGAGAAACTATTGCCAAGGTCTCTAGCATCAGGGGAAGAAGAAAGTCGGATGTTCTCTTCACCAAAACCTTCGTATTCTCTATAGCCACAGTGGTAGCATTGCGAGAAAGAAAAAGAACCAAACCTCCCACTAAGACTGAAGATGCAATAACGATTAGGCAAAATTTCAAAATGAATACTGTCTGGAACTTCCTGTCGATGAAATAGTGGCGTCTCTTATAGATTTTATCCATCATTTACCCCCTTTCTCATCTATTCCCAAAGACTTATAATCTATTTTAATTACGCTCCTTTCCTTCAGGGAATTAACCCAGTCCTGAAGGGCTCTTCTCTGTTCCTCCTGAAGAAGCAAGCGCTTTATGTTGTCGTAAACCTCAGATAGACTTTTATCCTTGAAATAAGTGTCTTTGTATTTCTGATAATACTGGCGAATACGCTCATCGTCTATCCTTACAGAAGTGGAAAGTTGCGTCATCTTTTGGGAAAGCATTCTCTTTAAGAGGGCCTGTTCCCAGAAATGCTGGATTTCTTCAAGAAATGCAGGGTCTTTATCCATTCCCTCTCTTATAGCCTCCTTAAGGATGAGTTTACGGGAGATAAATTGTTCTAAGAACCGCCTCTTGTCTTTAAGACCAGAGGCGCGGAAGGCCTCTTCAAATTCTTCAGAGTTTATCTTTATCTTATCTATCTGGATGACAGGCTTTTCCTGTTTAGACCAGAACCACCCTCCCAGAAATAAGCAAAAAATTAATATAACTGAATACACCCTCTTCATAACCAACCTCCTGTTTTTCTCATTATACTATCTATCCAGGGAACTTGAAAATAAAAAAAGCAGGAAGAGCAATCTTCCTGCTTTTTAGAAACCGAACCTTGAAAACTAAGAATTATTATATTATGTTGGCTCCCTTCTTCTTTCCCTCTTCCTCCTGGAAGAAGGGGGAGAGGGGTTTCTTTAGGTTGAGATTATCCTCTATGAACTCATAAAATCCTGCATCCAAAGAAATCTCATCAAAGGAAGAAGAATCTACAGGTGTCAGGGGGTGA
>CAYNIO010000121.1:0-3133 GCA_964397495.1 uncultured Planctomycetia bacterium | reverse complement strand
AGGGGTAATAAGTTCGCCCTGTTTAACTACGACCTCGTCAGTTATCACATCTACGATATTATCCAAAGCAACCCTTCCTACAATCCTCTCCTTTAAACTTACTACTACTTCCTCGCCCTCAACTATGGCTGAAACGGTTATGCCGTTGACTGTGCCGCAGTCCTCCTCCACAATCATCACATCTTGGGCTACGTCTACAAGTCTGCGGGTAAGATATCCTGCATCTGCAGTTTTAAGGGCGGTATCTGCCAAACCCTTCCTGGCACCGTGGGTTGAAATAAAATATTCCAATACTGACAGCCCTTCACGGAAATTTGAAGTAATGGGAATCTCTATTATCTCCCCTGATGGTTTAGCCATAAGCCCCCTCATCCCGCACAGCTGCCTTACCTGAAGCCTGGAACCTCTAGCCCCAGAATCAGCCATCATAAATACAGGGTTGAACATATCTAAACTACGGAACACAAATTCTTCAACTTTGTCTGTAGCATGGGTCCATATATCTACAATCTTGTTATGACGCTCTCTGTCAGTTATCAGACCCCTTCGGTACTGTTCTTCAACCTTATTGACCTCCTTCTGGGCCTCTTTGATTATATCCTCTTTCTCCTTAGGTATATTGAGGTCAAACAAAGACAATGTAACTCCTGCCTGGGTAGCATATTTAAACCCCAAATCTTTCAAATCGTCCAACAATCTTACTGTGCGATGATGACCATACCTTTTGTAGCACTCGCTAAGAATTGAAGAAACCTTCCTCTTCCCTAAAATCTCATTGACGAAATCCATATCTTCAGGCAACACCGAATTAAAAATTGCCCTTCCCGCAGTTGTCTCTATAATCTGAGACTTTCCTTCTTTGTCTTTGATGCGTAGTTTTATCTTGGAATGGAGTTCTACCTCGCCATCCTGGTAAGCAGTAATGAGTTCTTCTGTGTCTTTGAATACTGAACCTTCGCCCTTCAGGCCGCCTTTTATCAAAGAAATGTATCTTAAACCAAGAATCATATCCTGAGTAGGAGTAACGATGGGCCTTCCGTCTGCCGGCGAGAAAACATTGTTGACTGAAAGCATTATTAACTTTGCTTCCAGCTGTGCCTCCAGGGACAAAGGCACATGTACAGCCATCTGGTCTCCGTCAAAATCAGCATTAAAAGGAGTGCATACCAACGGATGAAGCCTTATGGCTTTTCCTTCAGTCAATACCGGATAAAAAGCCTGGATGCTCAGACGATGCAAGGTTGGCGCCCTGTTGAGCAACACAGGATGATCTTCAATGACCTCCTGAAGTATATCCCAAATTTCCACCCGCGCCCTTTCTACCATCCTGCGCGCGCCTTTTATGGTGTGCACAAATCCTTTCTCCCTTAACTTTCTTATTATAAAAGGCTCAAACAATTCTAAAGCCATAATCTTAGGAAGGCCGCACTGGTGCAATTTAAGTTCAGGGCCTACCACTATTACACTCCTTCCTGAATAATCAACCCTCTTGCCCAGAAGGTTTTGACGAAACCTCCCCTGTTTGCCCTTTAACATATCTGATAGAGACTTAAGAGGCCTGTTTTGATGGCCCATAACAGGACGACCATGCCTGCCATTCTCTAAAAGCGCATCTACCGCCTCCTGAAGCATTCTGCGTTCATTCCTGATAATTATCTCAGGAGCATTAAGATTTAGAAGTTTCTTTAAACGGTTATTCCTGTTTATAACCCTTCTGTAAAGGTCGTTCAGGTCTGAGGAGGCGAATCTTCCGCCCTCTAAAGGAACGAGCGGCCTTAAATCCGGAGGTATTACCGGCAATACCTCAAGGACCATCCACTCAGGGTGGTTGCCTGAGCGGCGGAAATCGTCTAAAATTCTCAATCTCTTAAGCAATCTTTTCTCCTGAGCCTGCCCCTTGTTCTGCTCTATCTGCTTACGCAGTTTCCAGCACATCTTTTCTAAATCTAATTCCTGCAGGAGTTCCTTTATCGCCTGTGCACCTATCTGAGCCACAAAACCATTCTTGTATTGTTTTCTTAACTCCCAATATTTTTCTTCATTGAGAAGTTGCTTCTTAGAAAGGGGTGTATCTTTAGGGTCTACAATTATATACTCCTCGTAATAAATCACCTTCTCTAAATCCCTCAAACTCATATCTAAGAGTGCGGCCATACGCGAAGGAACTGCTTTAAAAAACCAGATATGAGTACAAGGAGAAGCCAACTCTATATGACCCATCCTTTGACGCCTGACCTCTGAACGTGTAATTTCTACGCCGCACCTGTCGCATTTCATGCCCTTAAATTTTATGCCCTTATATTTTCCACAATGGCATTCCCAGTCTTTGGTGGGGCCGAATATCCTCTCGCAAAATAGACCATCCTTTTCTGGCTTAAGGGTGCGGTAATTCAAAGTCTCTGCTTTTTTTACCTCTCCGTAGGACCAACTCTTTATCATCTGGGGAGAGGCTATCTTTATGCCTATCTTATCAAAAGAAGCAAATTCTTCCTTCATCCCTCCTCCTTAATTAATCTCACATCGAGACACAGCCCCTGCAATTCCTTCATTAAGACGTTGAAGGATTCAGGAATACCTGGATGGAGCCTGTGTTCATTCTTGACTATGGCCTCGTAAATCCTGGTTCTGCCTTTAACGTCATCACTTTTTACAGTAAGTATCTCCTGCAAAGTAAAGGCTGCCCCATACGCTTCCAAGGCCCAGACTTCCATCTCGCCAAAACGCTGGCCACCAAACTGCGCCTTGCCTCCTAAAGGCTGTTGAGTAATAAGGGAATAAGGGCCTATAGCGCGGGCATGGATTTTGTCCTCCGCCATATGGACCAGTTTCATAACATACATATAACCTACACTAACCTTCTGCTCAAAATATTCCCCTGTCATGCCGTCCCTAAGATACAACTTCCCGTCCTCAGGGAGCCCTGATTCTTTAAGCATCTGGACAATTTTATCTTCCGAGGGACCGTCGAAAATAGGACATACAACTTTTATCCCCATATTTTTGGCTGCCCATCCTAAATGCATCTCAAGGAGTTGACCTACATTCATACGTGAAGGAACGCCTAAAGGGTTCAATATAACGTCTACAGGCGTGCCATCCTCCATATAAGGCATATCCTCCTCAGGGACAATTT
>CAYNIO010000120.1:0-3325 GCA_964397495.1 uncultured Planctomycetia bacterium | reverse complement strand
TGAACCTTTCAAGATGAAGAAATTTATAAAACACCTAACTCAAAGGGGACACCTCAGTCCCTTAGAGCACGTTAGTTTCACTTTTGCTATAGAGGGGGTTTCACGTATTCTTACCCATCAACTGGTAAGGCACCGCATAGCCTCATTCTCACAACAATCCCAAAGGTATGTTTATCAAGATTTTGAGATTATTGTGCCCCCTCAGATAAAGAATAAACCTCAGGCGTACCATAAATTCGCCTCCCTTGTAGAGCAGGCAAAGAGGGCCTACGAAGATATATACAAAATTCTTGAGAAAAATTCTCCTGATAAAGAAAGAGCCAAAGAAGATGCCAGGTTTATTCTACCTCAGGGCATTGAGACCAAGATTGTAGTTACTATGAATACAAGGGAGTTACTTCATTTTTTTTCTGAAAGGTTATGCAGTAGGGCTCAATGGGAAATAAGGGAACTCGCTCAGAAGATGAGGGCTTTATGTGTTAAGGTTCTCCCTGAGATATTTGAACTCGCAGGCCCTAAATGCTGGAGGCTGGGGTATTGTCCTGAAGGAAAACCCTGCAGCCTCTTGCGGAAAAGAATTTTATGAGAAGTCAATCGAAACTGCCTTTATTCATAATTATTTCATTGGGGGTACATTGTTTGGTTTTATTTACGCCTGCGCCTCAAATACCCAAGATTTCTTCCGCTCCTCGCAGAATAGAAGTTTTATACGATATAAATCCCCAGTCTACTTTGACTGCCAGAACAAGAAAGAGCAGCAAGCCTTTGGCCGTTAATAAATTTGGGGTCAAGATAGAGACCCCTTCTTTAATTAAGCCTCAACTTAAAGGTCTAGGACCGAAAAGCATGGAGCCTATAAGGGTGAAACTTCCCTCCACCTCCAGCAAAGAAATATTCGTGAGGAAGATAGAGTCTTCTGAGTTTGCCAAAGCAATAACGCCTTCTTACAATGATTATTACCAGGTTATAAGGGAAAGAATTAAGCGCAAGGCTTACAAAAATTTTAACCTTAAAGCAGAAGGCGAGATATTTGTAAGTTTTGTGATAGATAGATTGGGAAGGGTCGTGAAGATAAAGGTAAATCCTGAACGTTCCTGGGGTCCAAGTAGCCTTTTTACTGCAGCAAAAAGGTCCATATTGGAAGCGTCGCCATTTCCACCTTTCCCTAAAGATTTAAAATTTCCTTACCTGACATTCAGTGTAATCATCTGCTTTCAGTATACTTAGAGGCTTTGACCCTAAGGGTGGCGTGAGGTATAATAGCCCAAAAACAAGGAGGATATTATGAGTGCTGAGCTAAGTGAAAAAAGGAAAATGCTGGAACAGACAATATCTCAAATAGAGAAACAATTCGGCAAGGGCTCTATAATGAGGCTGGGCCAGAAGTCGCATCTTGACGTAGAGGTCATACCTACCAACATTCTTACTTTAGACCAGGCTCTGGGCGTGGGAGGTCTCCCCCGGGGAAGGGTGATAGAGATATTTGGGCCTGAGTCTTCAGGAAAAACTACCCTCGCCATTTCTTGCATAGCCCAGACACAAAAAGCAACAGGAGTGGCGGCCTTTATAGACGCAGAACATGCTTTTGACCCTCAATATGCCAAAATTTTAGGGGTAAATTTAGAGGACCTTCTCATTTCTCAGCCAGATACAGGAGAGCAGGCTTTAGAAATCGCCGAAAGCCTGGTGCGTTCTAATGCGGTAGACCTTATAGTTATAGATTCTGTAGCGGCTTTGGTGCCCCGTGCAGAGATAGAGGGAGATATGGGAGATTCTTTTGTTGGGCTTCAGGCCAGATTAATGTCTCAGGCCTTAAGGAAACTTTCAGGAGCTATAAGCAAGTCTAAAACCTGTGTAATATTTATAAATCAGATAAGGGAGAAGATTGGGATAATGTTTGGCAATCCAGAGACTACCCCGGGCGGCAGGGCCCTTAAGTTCTATTCTTCAGTCAGGATTGATTTAAGAAGGATTGGCATAGTAGACCAACAGGGTAAGCATGTAGGCATAAAGGTGAGGGCGAGGATTGTAAAAAATAAGGTTGCCCCGCCCTTTAAGGAGGCTGAGTTTGAGATAATCTATGAGAAAGGGATATCTTACCTTGGTTCTCTTGTAGATGCTGCTGTAAATGCTGGCATAATCCAGAAGGCAGGCAGCTGGTTCTCCTGCGGAGAAAAAAAGTTAGGTCAAGGCAGGGAGGCAGTCAAAAGGCTTCTGGAAGAAAATGTCCAGTTGCAGGAAGAAATAGAAAAGAAAACGAGAGAAGCACTTTTTGTTAAAAAATAAGGAGGTGGATTATGAAGGGCGCATCTAAGAAAAGGTGGGTGCCTTATCTTATTTCTGGATTAATTCTGGGCACAATTTTAGGATTGGCCATCTCCTTAAACTTCAATATGGAAAAAAATGGGTTTTCCCAGATGCCTGTTGCAGCTGATTTAGAGAAAGAGACTATACAGGTAGCAGAGAATGTAGGTAAATGCGTGGTATCTATAAGCACCATTTCTACAGAAAGGGTGGGGGTAAGGAGATTTTATTTTGGCAGTCCCTTCTCAGGCGAAGACGAATTTTTTAGAAGATTTTTTGATGAGTTCTTTGGGCAGATGCCCAGGTATCAGGAATACAAAAGGATGGGTTTGGGTTCGGGGGTGATTATTGACCCCGAAGGTTATATTCTTACCAATGAGCATGTTGTATCTGGGGCAGATAAAATCAAGGTAACCCTACACGACGGTCGGGAATACGATGCTAAAATTGTAGGAAAAGATTTTCGTTCAGATTTGGCTGTGATAAAAATAAAAGCCCACAATCTTCCTGTGGCTACTTTGGGCGACTCTGAAAACCTTAAAATTGGGCAGTTCGCAATAGCCATAGGGAATCCTTTTGGATTTGCTATCGAGAATCCCGAACCCACGGTAACTTTTGGGGTAGTGTCTGCTTTGCACAGGTCCCTTCCGCGCCTGGGAAGAAGGGACAGGGCTTATTACGATTTAATTCAGACGGATGCTGCTATCAATCCAGGAAACAGCGGGGGGCCTTTGGTAAATCTTAAAGGAGAAGTGGTGGGAATAAACGTAGCCATTATAACTACAACCGGTGCTTATGAAGGGATAGGTTTCGCTATACCTTCTAATACAGCCAGAAAAGTATTGAAAAAACTTTTAAAAGGAGAAGAGGTTCTTTACGGATGGTTAGGGGTCACGGTGCAGGAACTCGGCCCTGAATTATCCAAATATTTTGGCATAGAGGGCCAGCGGGGAGCGTTAATAACCAAGGTTTATAAAAACTCTCCAGCTGCTAAAGCAGGTTTAAAAGAAAGGGATATAAT
>CAYNIO010000119.1:0-3355 GCA_964397495.1 uncultured Planctomycetia bacterium | reverse complement strand
TTTTCTAGAATAAGGAGGTTTAACTATGAAGAGTGTAGAGGTAGAACTTACCTTTCCGGGGGAATTGAAAGACGAGCCCATTTTCTATCACATCATAAAGAAGTTTAATGTAATTCCCAATATTCTGGAAGCGTCCTTCTCTACAGAAATGGGCTGGGCCATAGTTACCTTTGAAGGGGAAGATACGGAAATTACCAAACTTTTTGAATTCCTGCGTTCCCGGGGAGTAGGCATAAACACCAGAAAGAAATGAAAAAGATAACTACACCTGCAGTTAAAAGATATAAACTCCAGCCTATGCCTCTGGACCCTGAGGATATTTTGGGAGGGAACCCCCGCGCCAAAGGAGAGATTATTTTCACATCCAAAGACAAAAAATTTTCCTTGGGTATATGGGAATGCTCTGCAGGGAAATTCCTTTATGCCTATCAGGAGGATGAAATCTGCTATATACTTGAAGGCAGGGCTAAGATAAAATCCCGCTCAGGAGTGCTGAGCATCAAGGGTGGCGACTTAGTAATATTTTCTAAAGGCGAAGAAACTATCTGGAATATAGAGAGGAAAATTAGAAAAATATTCCTTACCTATGAAGGTTAATCCTTGAGGAGACTTCCATCAGAATTTTTAGAGCGCCTCAAGAAAATATACCCTGCGTCTACATATCAAAAGATATATACCACCTTTAATCAAAGAAGGCCTACCACCTTCAGAATAAATACCTTAAAGGCAAAAGATAGCAAAGTGGTGAAAGAGTTAACTTCTCAAGGATTTAAAATAAAACCCGCCCCCCTCCCGAATTTCTTCATTGTGGCTTCAGGTTCGTTGAGGGAAATTCAGAAGACGCGTGTTTACCTTGAAGGCTTAATCTATGTGCAGGGGCTTTCCAGCGCTTTGCCTGCAATGATTCTTAATCCCCGCGAAGGCGAATTTGTCTTAGACCTATGTGCTGCGCCCGGCTCCAAAACATCACAGATGGCCTCTTCTATGGAAAACAAAGGCAGGATTGTATCTATAGAGAAGGTAAAACCCCGTTTTTACAAATTACTGAATAATATTAAAATACAAGGTGTAAAAAATGTGGAGCCAATTTTGTTTGACGGGACTATAATCTTCAAGAAATACAGCGAAGAATTTGATAAGGTCCTGGTAGATGCACCCTGTTCTGCTGAAGGCCGTTTTTACGTAGGCAAACCTCGCACCTTTCTCTATTGGAAGCCCCGCAAGATAAGGGAGATGGCAAGAAAGCAAAAAAGATTAGTTTTAGCAGGGCTGCGCGTCCTTAAGAAAGGAGGGGTTTTAGTCTATTCTACCTGCACCTTCAGCCCTGAAGAGAACGAAGCGATAATAGATTATGTTTTGAAAAGATACGAAGGGAAAATCGCGATAGAAGACATAAATATAAATATTTCTAATGTTATGCCGGGTTTAAGACGCTGGCAGAACAGAGAATTTCACCCTCTTATAAAAAATACCTTGAGAATAATACCCACCAATCTCTTTGAAGGTTTCTATATAGCCCGCCTACGCAAAAAAGAGTCATTCTGTCATTAAAAATCTATAAAATTTAAGATAATGTAGACCTTTGGTTTGTTCTTTCGTCTAAATAGATGAAAGGGGAGGTGAAAATATGAAAAAAATTACAATTTTCTTATTGATTATTTTGGGAAGTGGCTGGTTGACTGAAGCCAGTGCTTCTAGGAAAGATTCTCTGATTGGCTCTCAGTATTATTGCAGGAATAGATCTTTAGAACAGAGGGGATATGAATCCAGAAATTCAAACAACGAAAGAAAACACAGCAGGAAAGGTGTATCGGTCGAGCCCTGGTTTATTCTGCCCAATATCAGCGAGGAAGAGAGGCGCTCTTTAGAGAAATTAAGGGAGGAAGATCCAGCCAAATTTAGACAGATAATAAAAGAAAAAAAGGCAGCGCTAAGGAAAGAATTGAAAAGACTAAAAAAAGAAGACCCTCAAAAATTTGAAAAACTTCTGAAAAAATACCGTCAGCAGCAACGTCAGTTTCTTAGCCAACTGAAAGAAAGCAACCCTAAATTATTTAGAAAGATTGTCAGAAATCGCAAAAGACGGCTTAAGAAACGTTTGGAATACCTTAAAAAGAACGATCCCCAAGAATATCAAAGGATTATTCAGAAACTAAGAAGGCGAAGGAGATTTAAAGCAGGGAGGCAAGGCCTCAGCAAGAAACATAAAAAAGGAGATGGGATATTTAGACCAAGTTCTATCTAATCCGGACTTATTCAGAAAACATATTTATTGGGATTTGCATTCCCCTTCAACTAAGATAAACTATTTCTATGGAAAATGTTCGCAGATTCGAAGATATCGTGAGGGACTATATGGATAGGGTTATATCTATTTGCTATAGGTTTACAAATTCCTTAGAAGAGGCTCAAGACCTTGCCCAGGAGGTATTCATCAAGATTTATAGAAACCTTGACAAGTTTGAAGGACGGAGCAATTTGGGCACGTGGATATATAGAATAGCCTACAATCAATGCGTAGATTACAGCCGCAAGAAAAAAGTAAAGGTTTTGCCTTTAAAAGAAGATAGCCCTGATGAAAATTCTGCCAGAGACGAAATTGACAAAAGGCAATTTTTTCACAAAGTCAAAGAATATCTGCATAAACTTCCCCCTAAACAGAGATTAGCATTTATGATGCGCCACTTCGATGGCATGAGTATCGGTGAAATTTCCAGAATTTTAAGGATATCAAATTCCAGTGTAAAAACCCATCTAAAGAGAGCCATATTAAACTTAAGAAAAGAATTGAGGGACTATGTTTAACAGGCATTTAAAAACCAAAGACTTTATAATCCTCTACTACAGAGATGTTGCCTCAGAGAGCCTTGAAACTGCGGAGGAGCATTTAAAAGCCTGTCCTGCCTGCAGGAAGAAGTTCGAAGATTTAAAAATATTCCTCTCCCGCATAAAAGAACCTCGAATACTTATGGAAGATTTTCAAAAGGAGATTTTTATTCAAAACCTTAAAGAAAAACTCTCATCCGTTAAAGAGAGGAGAATTAGTATCCCCTTGAAAATTCTTGTTCCTGCCCTTAGTGCAATTGTTATTCTATTTCTCTGGTGGGGATACGCTAAGTTGTCTTTCAAATCTGCCTTAGCCCCCCCAGATATTTTTCTTTCTTCTCTTATAGAGGACCCAGACATAATTCTTGCAGATTTAGAGATTTTGGAGGAATTCTCCCCTTAATCTCGCCAATAACTTCCCCAAATAACTTCCCCAAATAACTTTACCAAATAAGCCGGACTTAAAATGTAAACTTATTTTGATAAGTTTACCAAATAAGCCTGGCTTAAAAGGTAAAATTAATAAAAG
>CAYNIO010000118.1:0-3514 GCA_964397495.1 uncultured Planctomycetia bacterium | reverse complement strand
TAGGAAGCATTAGACAGTGGGGATTAACTTAGGGAACAGGATTTAGACGGAGGCGGAGATTATGAAAAAGAAAGTGCTGATTGTGGAAGACGAAGAGGGACTGTGCCAGTTCATGAAGGAATTATTTGAAAGGAAGGGCCTGGAGGCCCTGGTATTCACGGACTCAGGCAAGGCTTGGGAGGCGTTCAAAAAGGAAAGGCCCCAGGCCTGCATCCTCGATATCCATATGCCCTTCTCAGAGTTTGACGGACTGGAACTTTTGCGGAGAATAAGAAAAATAGACCAAGACACCCGCTGCGCAATGATTACCCGCATAGGCGACAAGGAAAAAATAGAGGAGGCGCAGAAACTGGGGGCTTACAAATATATCTTCAAACCTGCGAGTCTGGAAGATATGAAAAAACTGGTAGAAGAAATATCAAGTTAAATACTGAAAAAAGGAGGATGAGCAATGGCTAATCCCTTGCCCAATGAAGAAGAGATATACCAGAAGATAGAGCAGGAGAACCTAAGCGTCCATCCCTTAATCTGGAACCTTATAAATCACCACATAAGAAATGACCTGCAGGCAATATCTATGGCTGCAGCCTCTTTCTATTCTATGCCTGAATGGATATTAAAATTTGCCTCCTGGGCGATAAGGTTCCTCTATAGAATGAGCCGCACACCAGGAGACCCTGACGATCTCTTTTCCTTAGGCAGGGACGTGGAGAAGAGGATAAAAAACATAGACAACTTCTTAAGAAAGTTGGAAGGGGCCACGCTGAAATGATTAAACTGATGGTCATAGATGACGAAGCGGGGATATGTCATTTCTTGAAAGAATTCTTCCAAAAGAGGGGGCATATAGTTTTAACCTCTCAAAGCCCTGAGGAAGCCCTGAGTATTCTAAGAAAAGAGAAGCCACGGGTAATACTTCTTGATATCCTTATGCCCCAGATAAGCGGATTGGAACTCCTTAAGAAAATCAGAGAGGAAGACAAAGATGTAAAGATAATAATGGTAAGCATTGCTGGCCAGGACTCAAATGTCCAGGAAGCCCTAAGGCTGGGAGCAGACGCCTTTGTAAAGAAACCCTTTAGCGTAGAGTACCTGGAAGAGGTGGTTATGGCTAAAATTCTGGAGTTAATTAAATGATGTTGGGCAAAGCACGCATACTCATCGTAGACGACGAAGCCGACGTCCGCAAAATGCTCAAGAATTGTATCCATAATTTCATAGAGTGCGACATCTATGAATGCCAAGACGGAGACGAGGCTCTGGAAAAAATGGTAAATATGGATTTTGACCTGGTAATCTTGGATGTCAAAATGCCGGGATTAAGCGGAATGGATGTGATGGAAAAAGTAAAGGAGTTGAAAAACCTGCCTGACACCATAATACTCACTGCCTGGGACAGCATCCAAATAGCCCAGGAAGTCATAAGGACAGGCGCCACAGACTATATACCCAAACCAGTCATTGCAGACACTATAAAGATGAAGATTAAGGATATACTCAGCAAAAAAGGTAAATACTTTCCAAAAGAGGAGTGTTAGAAAAACAAAAAGGTTTTGCAAGGGGTTTTGGTTGTCCTGGTACGGTGTTGCGGCCCCCAAATTCCTGCACTATAAATTTAGATATGGCGCGGGTTCTGGATGACTATGCATCTTGCCTGAGAAGAAGTCTCGTTCTGGAAAGAATGAGGCAGCCTGCTGTCAAAAGTTAAGCAATCGCCTCTCTTAAGGATAAATCTCTTTTCCTTTATTATGCAGGTTATTTTTCCTTTTATTACATAGACAAATTTCTCAAACTTCCCTTCGTCTACTGGGTCTTTCTCTATCTTTGTCTTGCCGCCTGCCTCCAGAACCAATTCCAAGGCAATAAATCTTATTCCTAAGCCTGTAAGAATCTCAGCGTAAGATTTTTCATTGTAGATATATCTGCCCTGACGCTTGCTTCTTCTGACTAAATCCGCAAGCGTAAATCCATCTTCAGTTCCTTCGCGCAACTCTTTTAGGGTGATACCCAACCCTAAACATATTTGGTAAAGAGAAGACCCCCTGCCGTCGGTTTGGCCTTTTTCAATCCTCTGGAGAGTGCGATAACTTAAAGCGCGGTCCCCAAAAATCTCCTGGAGCCGGCGATGCAAATCCTGAAGTTTTAATCCTTTTTCCTTCCTTATATGAGTAATTTTCTCGTGTAATTTCATCTCTCTTTAAATCTACCCCAAGGAACTCATCCTGTCAAGCAAAAAACGACTTTTTTTCGCATTATTAGAAATATTTTGTCATAATATTAAAACAGGATAATATATCGATAACATATTGACCTACAATAGTTTAGGATTATATAACCCATAATCAATACGACAAATATATAGAATATCTATTGAAAAATGTCATATTATATGTTATACTGTGCTTACAGGAGGGAGCAGGGGTGGTCTTGAAGTAATGCTTCTCTTAAAAAGGAGTATTAAGCCACGGGCTTCAAGGCCGCCCTCCGTTGAAATGAATAAAGAGATAATCTTAGTCAATATGGAAGAAGAAATAAGGCCTTTCCTTGTGGCTTTTCTTGAGAAGAGAGGATTCTCTGTTATAAAAGCCAAGGCGAAAGAACTTCCCCGCCTCATAAGGGACAAAAAGCCTGCCTTTGTGCTTTTAGAGTCTGCAGATACTACTCAGGCTAAAGAAACTATAGAAAAAACCGCCAAGATAAAGGAAAAACCTAAAATTATTTTAATGAGCAGAGTTCGTATTTCTCCCAAAGAGTTTTTATTATTGAGAGAAGCAGGGATCGACACCATTCTTGACTATCCTGTCCTTGCCCAGAATCTTATCCAAAGCCTGGAATAATTTCCAGAATTCCAAAAATACAACGAATACTTGTAGAGGTTAATGCCATGTGGTATAGTCCTAATAACCCTAAAAGAACCTCAAAAATGGCGCAGAAAATTCAGAAATTAAAGAAAGTCTTTGCGGAACTTAAGGAATCCTTTGTAGAAATGGTTATGAAGTTTGCCCTGGCTGCTGAATACCATGACCCTACCACAGGCACACATCTGGTGAGGATATCTGACTACTGTGTTATTCTCGGCCAGGAAATGGGAATGCTCACGCCGGAGTTGGAAAACCTGCGCTATGCTTCCTGTATGCATGACATCGGAAAAATTGCTATACCCGAATATATCCTTCAGAAACCAGGGCCCCTTACAGAGGAAGAGTTTTCCTTAGTAAAGAAACATCCTATTATAGGGGCAAGGATTTTCGAAGGCGCTAAGACGCCTTTTCTTAAGATGGCTTACAAGATAGCGCTTTTTCACCATGAACGGTATGACGGCAAAGGATATCCTTTTGGCTTCAGGAATGGCGATATACCTCTGTGCGCAAGAATTGTCTCTGTGGCAGATGTATTTGACGCTCTTACCAGCGTGCGCCCTTACAGAAAAAAAGCTTTTACATTTTCTGAAGGAGTAGAATACATAAAAAAGAATGCCCGCACTCAATTTGACCCCCAGGTAATCTTGGCCTTT
>CAYNIO010000117.1:763-3515 GCA_964397495.1 uncultured Planctomycetia bacterium | reverse complement strand
TTTTGGGTTTGAAAACAACACCTTTCACCTAATTCTAAAAAAACTGAAGGAAAATTATATTGGCCGTGGTTTTCATTTTCAAAAAATAAAACAAACCCTTGCTGAACGTTTAGGGATTGAAAAAATCCGTATTCGTAGTGTCCTCACCTGTGAGTCAGAGAAAGGCGTATGCAGCAAATGTTATGGTCTTAATTTAGCAACTCAACGCATGGCAGAATTGGGGGAAGCGGTGGGGGTTATCGCTGCCCAGAGTATTGGCGAGCCCGGCACGCAACTTACTATGAGAACTTTTCATATAGGAGGGACTGCTTCACGAGTGGCGGAGTCTTCTTTCATCAAGGCTAAAAACGAAGGGATAATTAAATATCACAACCTTAGAGTTGTTTCTAAAAAGAATGGGTTTGTAGTCTTAAACCGCAATGGCACCGTTTCTATAAATGACGAATTAGGTAGAGAACTGGAAAGGCACCCTGTGCCTCAGGGGGCTTTGATTATCCTTGAAGAGAATAGCAAGATAAAGAAAGATACGATTTTTGTGAGATGGGACCCTTATTCTGTACCCATTATTACTGAAGTGAGTGGAAGGGTAAGTTACAGAGATATTATTGAGGGAGTAACTATGCAGGAGGAGTTAAATGTTACTACCAACCTTATAGAGAGAGTAATCACAGAATTTAAGGGAGATTATCATCCTCAGATAGAGATTTATTCCGAAGACGACCAGTTTTTAGGTTATTACCCCCTGCCTACAGGGGCGCATATTATGGTAAAAGACGGGCAGAAGGTTGAGGCGGGAGACAATCTGGCCAAAATCCCCAGGGTTGTGGCTAAAACTAAGGATATAACTGGAGGCCTGCCTCGGGTGGCAGAGTTATTCGAGGCCCGCCGTCCCAAGAACCCTGCAGTTATTTCCGAGATAGACGGTTATGTGGAATTTCAGGAGGGTAAAAAGGGTGAACGCAAGATAATCGTGCGCAGCCCTACAGGTATGAGCAGGGAATACCTTATACCTCCGGGAAAGCACGCCTTAGTTTATAGAGGAGATTTTGTTGTTGCAGGCCAACAACTTACCGACGGCCCAGTAGTTTTGCAGGATATATTGAGAGTCAAGGGAGATAAAGCCTTGCAGGAGTATTTAATGGATGAAATTCAGGAGGTTTATCGCCTGCAGGGGGTGCGGATAAATGACAAGCACATTGAAATAATCATTAGGCAGATGTTGAAGAAGGTGCGTATTACCGACCCTGGAGATACAGATTTTCTACCTGCCCAGTTAGTAGACAAATGGGATTTTAAGAAGAGGAACCAGGAGGTTCTCAAGAAGAAGAAAAAGCCTGCTCAGGCCCAGCCTGTGCTTTTGGGGATTACCAAGGCAGCCCTTAATACTGTAAGTTTTATATCGGCAGCCAGTTTTCAAGAGACTACCCGCGTCTTGACAGAAGCAGTTTGTGCTGGTAAAGTAGATGATTTATATGGGTTAAAGGAAAATGTTATCGTAGGGCATCTGATTCCTGCAGGCACGGGTTTTAAGGAACACCGGGATATTGAGTTAAAATACCAGATTGAAGAGGAGAAGAAAGGGAAAAAGTAATGCCTACAATTGCCCAGCTTTTGAAGCATAAAAGGAGACCTAAATTAAAGAAGAGCAAATCCCCGGCCCTCAAAAGGTGTCCTCAAAGAAGGGGGGTTTGCGTGCAGGTAAGGACTATGACCCCTAAAAAGCCCAATTCCGCCTTGAGGAAGGTGGCTAGGGTAAGGTTGACTACAGGCATAGAGGTTACCGCCTATATCCCTGGAGAGGGGCACAATCTTCAGGAGCATTCTATAGTTTTGGTAAGGGGCGGCAGGGTAAAGGATTTGCCTGGCGTAAGGTACCACATAGTAAGAGGGACTTTAGATTGCGCAGGCGTGGAGAAAAGGCGCAGGTCCCGTTCTAAATACGGTGCTAAAAAACCTAAACAGTAGTCTATGAGAAGGAGAAGAGCAGAGAAAAGGCCCAGGGTTGCAGATTTAGTTTACAATGACAAGGTTATAGGCCTTTTTATAAACATTATTATGCGTCAGGGTAAAAAAAGCACAGCCCAGCGCATAGTTTACGGAGCCTTGGATAGAGTTAAGGAGAAACTTTCCCAGGACCCTTTGGATATTTTTTACAAAGCTATAGATAATGTGAGGCCCCAGGTCGAGGTGAGACCCCGCAGGATAGGGGGCGCTACTTATCAGATACCTATGGAGGTTCCTTGGGAGAGAGGCGTAGGTATTGCCCTCAGATGGATAAGGGATATTGCCCGTTCGCGCAAGGGTAAACCTATGGAGGTAAAACTGGCAGAGGAAATTATAAATGCTTACAAAGGAGAAGGGCAGGCTATAAAGAAAAGGGATGACACTCACAAGATGGCAGAAGCCAATAAAGCCTTTGCCCATTTTCGTTGGTAGTTTCTGAAGATGGCTAAGTATGAGGTTGTTAGAAGAAGTGCTTTATTTTGCGAGGAAGAGTCTATGAATAAGTTAGAGTCTCTTCGCAATATTGGTTTTATTGCCCATATAGATGCAGGCAAAACCACCACTACCGAGCGCATACTTTTTTATACAGGCAGGGTAAGAAAGCCAGGAGAGGTCGACGAAGGCACAACTACTACTGATTGGATGCCCCAAGAGAAAGAAAGGGGCATAACTATTACCAGTGCCTGCACGAGATGCACGTGGAAAAATTTTGACATAAATATTATCGATACTCCCGGGCATGTTGATT
>CAYNIO010000117.1:0-753 GCA_964397495.1 uncultured Planctomycetia bacterium | reverse complement strand
TCACTGTAGAGGTAGAAAGGGCGTTGAAAGTTTTAGACGGAGCTGTAGTGATATTTTGTGCTGTAGGAGGAGTGCAGTCGCAGAGCGAGACTGTCTGGCGCCAGGCAGATAAATACAGGGTTCCGCGTATATGCTTTATTAATAAGATGGACAGAATCGGCGCCAATTTCTTCGGCGTAGTTAAGGAGATACGGCAGAGGCTGGGAGTGAAGGCTTGTTTTTTACAGATACCCATAGGAGAAGAGTCTCAATTCCGGGGAATGATAGACCTTATAGAGATGAAGTCTGTTCTTTACGAGGAGAGCGATGAATTTGGCTTGAACCCTGTAATAGGGCCTATACCTCCAGAGTTCGTTCCCCAGGCTGAGCATTACCGTGAAGAGTTTATATCTTATTTGGGGGAGATAGATGAAGAGATTATGGATTTGTATGTTCACAACCATCCTTTGAGCCCAGAGTTTCTTAGAGAGAAAATAAGAAAATTGACCTTGGAGTCCAGGTTCTTTCCTATATTGTGTGGCACCAGTTTAAAGAATAAAGGGATACAGCCTTTATTGGATGCCATCTGCAACTACCTTCCTTCGCCTCAGGACCTGCCCCCTGTTAAGGGAAGAAATCCCAGGACCCATGAATTTGAGGAAATAGAGCCTACAGTTGAGGCTCCCTTTTGTGGTCTATGTTTTAAGATATTTAGCGACCCCTACCTGGGAAGATTAAGTTACATCCGCATATAGATCGGAAGAGCACACGTCT
>CAYNIO010000116.1:0-3571 GCA_964397495.1 uncultured Planctomycetia bacterium | reverse complement strand
AATATATCCAGTGGTCTTGGGTAAGATGCGGCCTTCTAATAATGAGAAAAACAAATATCGCATCTCGGTAAAACAATTTGAAGGAAGAATTTAAGACTAAATTGGGCGCCTGAGGTCTTAATATAGATACAAACTGGCTTAGGGGTATAGTGGAAAAAAAGAAATTAGATTTCACAAACACCTCTTCATACCCATCAGTAATTATTACAGATTCCAAGCGGTTTGAATTAACTCTTATCTCTTTCACTCTGTAACCTTTGAGAATGTTAGACGAATTTATGTTTTTCTCCAAGGTTTTAACGAGCATGCCTATGCCTCTGCGAGGGTAGATAAAATGCCTTGCGTAAGTTCTATAACTTTCGTCCTTAATAATAGTTCTCTTCAAAAGGTCAAGAATGTTGCTGAAATGTATTCTTTTCGTAGCCCAATCAGAAGATATCGCTTTGCAGGATAACCCCCAGACTTTTTCTGTATATTCCTTGAATAAGAGATTGTATAGGTAAGGACCAAATTTTCTTTTTATATAATCCTCAAACGATATGTCACCGTTCCTAAAGGGCGCACCTTTTAAGAATAATTCACACCAGTCGACGGCAATCCTTAAAGAATTCCTTATTCCTAACGAGCGCAATACAGACACAATCTCTAAAGGATATTCAATATATGTGTCGTTAAGTTTTATCTTGCTTTTTCTTCTTACCGAAAGAAGGTCTCCTTCTAATAAGTTAATGATATCCTTTGCGCTCTGGAAATCATCCACAAGTATCCTGTGGCCGCCTAAATCAAATATAAAATCAGCATAATTTATGCTTTTAGCCAGCCCTCCCAAAGCAGAATCTTTCTCTATAAGAAGGAAATCTATATTTTTTTCTGAGAGTTTATAGGCACAGGTTAATCCAGCCAATCCTCCCCCAAGAATACAGATATCCTTAGTTATATAGCGCATATCTCGATAGTTTATAAATTAAAGTTTAAAGGATTATTTAAATTTTTTGATAGCAAGAGGAAGATATTCTATTAAGTCCTGAGCCATAACGCAGAGTTCGGTCTTTTCTTTTTTAAGTATGTCCGCTATGTATCCGTGTAAATATACGCCAAGTTTTACGGCTGAAAATGGCTCTATTCTCCCCTGCGCAATCAAACCTGCTATAAAACCTGCCAACACATCTCCGCTGCCTGCTTTACTAAGAGCGGGATTGCCTGTAGTATTTTGATGAACCGTGCCCTTAAAGGCTATCAAAGTCTTATGGCCCTTTAACACCAATATTGCCTTATATTTGAGAGAAAAATCCTTGCAAACCTTTAACCTGTTGTTCTTGATTTTTTCTACAGGCAGCCCCGTCATATAGGAGAATTCTCCCAGATGAGGGGTTATCACGATGCTCCTTGCAGGGCTTTGATTTAGGATATTCAAATTTCCTTTAAGAGACTTTAAAGCATCTGCATCTAAAATTAAATCTACACGGGAATACTTTATCAATTTAAGGCAAAGTTTCATACTCTCTAGATGCGTAGAAATACCCGGCCCTACTACCAAGACTTTTACCTTGCGTTTCCTTATAAACTCATTTACCGCCGTGAAAGCATCTACACCAAGAAGGTTTTCGTTAGTTTGAGGCAGCCCCAAAGTCATAACTTCTGTAGTTTTAATCTCCATTACAGGCTCTAAATATTTAGGCACCGCTGCGGTAACCAAACCTGCGCCAATCTTCAGGGCCGCCTGGCTGCAAAGATAGACTGCCCCGCTTAAACCAGGCGAACCGCCAACTACCAATACATGCCCGAATTGGTATTTATAGGAATCTTCAGGTCTTTTTAACAACAACCGCAACTGCTGTCGCATAACTTTCAAGGTGGGATAGAGAAACGAATACCTCTATTTTCTCATCAAAGGGATTACTGTCTATTTCAACGCAAGGCCTGCCTGTTTTTGTATTGTAAATAGTTATGTTCTTAAATCCTATATTTTGTCCCAAGGCTTTTATCACCGCCTCTTTGCAAGCAAACCTCCCTGCCAAATGCTGATAGGAATTTTTTTTTGAGAAGCAATAGTCTATTTCCTGGGGGGAGAAAATTTTTTTAAGAAAAAAATCCCCCCATTTCTGATGGGCCTTCTGGAGTTTGCGGATATCCACAATGTCTATACCTATTCCCTTAATCAAAGGATTCATTGATTAGTTGTTTCATCTGCCTTACCGCCTCATACATCCCCACAAATACTGCCCGAGAGACTATAGAATGCCCAATGTTGAGTTCTTGAATCTGGGGTATCTGGGCTATGGGTAGGGTATTGGTGTAATTCAGTCCATGGCCGGCATAGGTCTCAAGGCCTATACTGTGACTAAACTTAGAGGCTTCCCTTATTTTGGAAAGTTCTCTTTTCTTAGAGCCAGCAGCTCTGGCTCCAGCATATCTTCCCGTATGAATTTCTACTGCATCGGCCCCTACATCTTTAGCCATCTGTATCTGACTATTGTTGGGGTCCACGAATAAACTGACCCATATCCCTTTAGATTTAAGGGTTTCCACCGCAAACTTTATTCTCTTAGTGTTTTTTAAGACATTTAACCCCCCCTCAGTAGTCAATTCTCTCCTTCTTTCAGGGACCAGAGTTGCCTGATGCGGCCGAACCTGGAGGGCTATCCTTACAATATCAGGATTTACAGACATTTCTAAATTGAGAGGGATATTTAACTCTTCTTTAAGCAGGAAGAGGTCTCCTTCTTTGATGTGGCGCCTATCTTCCCGAAGATGCACTACTATGGAATCCGCACCTGCTAACTCTGCCAGAAATGCGGCCTTCAAGGGCGAAGGATATTTTATCCTTCTAGCCTCCCTAAGGGTGGCTACATGATCAACATTTACCCCTAATCTTATATATCTTCTCATTATTTTAGGGCCGATTCTCTATTTATATTAGCACTATTTTTTCATTCTTCAAGGCTTTAATCGGACATAAGCCTTGAACAATTCAGGATAAAACTCAGGATGAATATCCTGAGGCCTTAGATATTCTTTTATTCCCACTTCTTCAAGAATTTCGGAAATTTTATGCTTTGTTTTAATGAGAGGGGCTAAAGAATTTATTATCTTTTTTCTGCGCTGGTCAAAAATAGCCCTTACGAACTTAATAAACCGCATGGGGTCGTCTACCGCTATAGTGACTTTTGGCTTCAGGTTGATAAAACTCGCATCTACCTGTGGCTGAGGATAAAAATTGTTCTTGGGAATGTTAAAGATTATTTTCCTTTCAAAGAAGACAGAGGCAATAACAGATAAAAATCCGTAGTCTCTACTAGATGTGGAAGCGGTTATTTTTTGGGCAAACTCTTTCTGGACTGTTATGTAAATATCTTTTATAAAATCTAATTCCTGTATGAATTTAATGATGAGGGGTCCAGATATATTGAAAGGGATATTGCCAAATACCAATATTTTCTGTTCTTCTTCGTAAAAACCTAAACTCACCTTCAAAATATCTTTATTTATCAGAATTAATTTTTCCTCATTCTTAAATTTTTCTTTAAGGTTCTTGAAAAGTATGGGGTCTATTTCTATTACCAACATTCTT
>CAYNIO010000115.1:0-3622 GCA_964397495.1 uncultured Planctomycetia bacterium | reverse complement strand
ATCTATATTCCTGATTTCAAGCAGAAGGTTCAAATCTCCCAATGCCCCCAGGCGCTCCTGAGGAGAATCAGTGCCGTCATTTATAATATCTAAATCTGCGCCTCTGGTTTGCTTCCAAGCAAGAAACTTCCTGAAAAAAAGGTTGTTGGAAACAAGAAAAATATCTGAGGCAATCTCCCTTGTCCTCTGATAAATAAAATCGAGAACAACCTTATCTCTGGATATAGGAATAAGCGCCTTGGGTATACTTTTCGTAAGGGGATAAAGTCTTGTGCCATAACCTCCTGCTAAAATTACCGCTTTCATCCTTCTATAATCTTACGGTAAAGATCCTTAAGGACGCTTTTTAAGTGCTTCGTGCAAAACTTCTCTACTTCTTGAGCATTACTCATATTCAACACTTGAGACACAACTTCAGAGGCTCCTTTGTAAGATATGGAACGGACGAGAAGTTTCGCTCGGGGTATGAGAGGCGGAGGCATGCTCAATTCATCGAGTCCTATGCCTATTAAAAGGTATATAAATATGGGTTCTGAAGCCATCTCGCCACACATACCCACCCATATCTTTTTGCTGTGGGCAGAATCCACTACACTCTTAATTAATCTTATTACTGCAGGATGCGCAGGCTCATAAAGGTAAGCCACCTTTTCATTGGCCCTGTCGACGGCTAAAGCATACTGAATAAGGTCATTGGTGCCTATGCTGAAGAAATCCACATACTTTGCAAGAATATCGCTTATCAAAGCCGCCGAAGGAACTTCAATCATCGCCCCTACTTCTATATCTTCATCAAAGGGATAGCCTTCCTTCTTCAACTCTTTCTTGCATTCTTCTAAAATCTTGTTTGCCTGTATTAGTTCCTCTGTGCCTGAAATCATAGGATACATAAGTTTAAGATTTCCTGAAACAGATGCCCGCAAGATAGCCCGTAGTTGGGTCTTAAAAATATCGGGTTTAGCTAAACAAAATCTGATGGCTCGCCATCCCAGAAATGACTCCATTTCACGAGGAACTGCTACCTGCGAGAGAAACTTATCTCCTCCTAAATCTAAAGTCCTTATAATTATTGGATATGGATGCACCTTTTGAGCAACCTCTCTATAAGCCCTCAACTGTTCTTCCTCTGAAGGAAGTTGGGTTCTATTCATATAAAAATATTCTGTGCGGTAAAGTCCTATACCTTGGGCACCGTATTCCAGAACCAACGGAATCTCTTCAGGAAACTCAATATTCGCTCCTATGGTGAGTTTGCGACCGTCTTTAGTCTCGGGAAGAAGTCTTTTAGTATAAAGGTATCTTTTTAAAGTGCGTGTCCTCTTCTCTCTCTCTTTCCTATAATGCTCTCTTTCTTCCTCTGTAGGGTTTATTATAACTTTGCCTGACGTCCCATCTACTATAAGAAAATCCCCTGTCCTTATTTGAGAAGTCGCATCTCGCGTTCCTACCACAGCAGGAATACCTAAAGAACGGGCTAAAATCGCTGTGTGCGAAGTTCTGCCTCCAATATCTGTTATGAAACCTGCTACTTTCTCTTTATGCATAGAAGCAGTCTGGGAAGGAGCCAAATCATAAGCCACAATTATGGCTTTGCCCTTTATCTCCTCTATGCTTTTCTTGCCCTCATTAAGAAAATTTCTAAGAACTCTGCGAGATACATCCTGGATATCATAGATTCTATCCCTAAGATACTCATCTTCTATGTTTTTAAATATCTCTATATATTTATCTATGGCCTCTTTGAAAGCGTACTCCACATTAACCTTATCTTTCTTGATGCGCTCTATTACCTCCTCGATTAAAGTTCTATCCTCTAGAACCAAAAGGTGGGCTTCAAATATGAGGGCGTGATCTCTTCCCATATGGGAAGATATCTTCTTGCGCAACTCTGTCAACTCCTCACGGGTTTTAGAAAGAGCCTCTTCTAATTTAAGAATCTCCTGGGGTATATCTTCTTTAGAAATGCTCCTCTTGGGAACCTCATAAGGCTTACCCCCGGCCAAAAAATGAGCCCTGCCCATACCTACACCTGGAGCAGCAGGAATTCCCTTAATAACCTTGCTCATCTTCCAAAATCTTCCTTAACTCTTCAATAGCCTGCTGAGCATCATCGCCTTTAGCACTCAGCTCAATCTCTATATCTTTCTCCAGTGCTAGACTCAATATATTTATAATAGACTTGGCATCCACAAGTTGATCATCCTTCTTTAAAAAAATCTCAGAGGAAAATTTATGAGCAGTCTTAACAAATTGTGCCGCAGGCCTGGCGTGAAGACCCTGGGGATTTTTGATGCGTATTTTTTTAGAAACCTTTGCCATAATTTTATAAAATTAAGTCAAAACTCTCTTCTTGAAATCCCAGTATAACTCCATCAATCTTCTGGCTAACTTATGAGGATTATGTCTTACAAAATCTGTAAGCGAAACAAAATCATCTTCTACTACCTTGTATCCCATACTCTCAATGTTTTCTCTATCCGCAACCACAGGAGAAGATTTCTCTTGGGCGTACTTCTCTAAATATTCCTGAGGGATTCTTCCTGTATTAAGGAAGCAAACGTCCAAAATCTTAGGATGGGTGTGTTTTACCAATGCCTTGAGATGGTCTGAGGCCTTGAAACCGTCGGTCTCTCCATGCTGGGTCATTATATTGCATACATAAACTTTTATAGCGCGAGATTTTGCAATCTCTTGAGCAATTTCTTTTATGACCAGATTGGGCAGGATGCTGGTGAATAAACTCCCCGGACCCAAAATAATCATCTCAGCCGACCTGATACTTTTAAGGGCTTCCTCGTTAGGGCGACAATCTAAAGGTTTAAGGAAAACTTCCTCTATGTCTTTTTCCTGCTTGGGTATATTGGTTTCTCCCTCAGTTATCTTGCCATCCCTAAACCTGGCAATCAGACGCACTTTGTTCAGGGTAGAAGGCACCACTCTTCCCCTTATAGCCAAGACCTTGCTCGACTCATTCAAGGCTTTCTCAAAATCCCCTGTCAATTGAGTCATAGCAGTAATAAATAGATTTCCAAAACTATGCCCTTGCAGATGAGATTCTTTACTGAAACGGAACTGGAAAAGCTTTCTCATCAAAGGTTCGGCCTCAGCTAAAGCCACCAAGCAGTTTCTTATATCTCCTGGAGGGGGGATATCGAACTCCTCTCTGAGTTTGCCAGAACTTCCTCCGTCATCAGCAACAGTAACTACCGCCGTGATATTAGAAGTATATTCCTTAAGCCCTGCCAAAAGAGAAGATAAACCTGTACCTCCGCCTATAGCCACGATCTTGGGCCCCTTAACTAAAGCTCTCTTCTCTACAAGGATGTCTAAGATATGGCGGCCTTTAAGGTCTGGAACAAAAACCCTCAGCACACTCTTTATTACAAACCTTATGCCTAAAAATATTAACCCTATGCCTAAAATGATTACCAAAATATCTAAAGATTTTAATTCTGTAGGCAGGGAGAAATTTCTTGCTAATCTCATTGAGCCCCATATCACAAAAACTATCCCTACCACCACTGTAAAAAGCCAACGTTTAACATTCAATCCAGGATAAAGCCATTTTATCTTCTTAATCATGATTTTTCGTGTTGCATGATAACATCGAATATCTCCTTCC
>CAYNIO010000114.1:0-3631 GCA_964397495.1 uncultured Planctomycetia bacterium | reverse complement strand
ATTTCCTATGTACTGGAAGTAGATAGTGGATACCTCCGTGATTCTTTACCTCCCTCGCCAATTTCCCTCCAGAAGAAACAACTACGGACTTATGACCATTTCTTACAAGAAAGCGCGAAAAATCTACCACCCCCCTCTCTACTCCTCCCAATTCCAACTTAGGCACTATCTGCAAAATATTCATCCTATTCTAAAATACTCAAAATTTTCTGTTGGATGCTATTAGAATATGAATCCAAATCTTTTTTAGAAGAAATAAACAGACTGTCTAAATTGTCAGGCAGCGACCTTGCCCAACCTCTCTTTTTTATATCCTCTAAGAAACGAATGTGCCTTGAATTCCTTTTCTTGGGGGGGAGTTCCAGAATAAATACTTCCTTGCCAGAACTTACTGCCTCCCACACCATAGAGATACTGTCGCAGCTTACAACCACGGCGTGGGATATCTCTAAGAATCCTTCTACAACAAAAGGATAATTTTCTTTGTTGGCGATTATCAAAACTTTACAGTTCTGGAAATCCTTGAACCGTTCCTCCAAAAATCTCTCTATCCAAGCAGGGGTGCGACGGGAAGTGGTAATAAACAACTCTACATTGTTATCCTGCGCAAAATTCTTTAACCTTGAAAGGAAATCTTTTAAAACCTGCGGCTTAAAATCAAAATGCCTGCTGCGTCCTCCCAGAAAGAGAGAAATCCTCCTGGAAGAAGAATCAGCCAGATTGAAATGCTCTTTGAGGGCTTTTGCTGCCTGTGGTAGGCGGGACTTATCCGCTAGGCCCAAAGCTCCCTCAAAATTTATTATATTCTTAGATTTTATTCTGTCGTGAAAAGGTAAGAAGACTTTGCTGAACCATGAAAAGGGAAGAAAAGAAGGCCTTAATATATGCACAGACTTGCTCTGGTCCTCATGGGAGACCGCTAAATTTACAAAGCTTGCGGAAGAAGAGCAACTTATTACCATATCCGAGCCAAAATAGAATATTTCCTTAAATACCTCTTCCTTCAGGGCATAATGCGATAAATAGAGAAGGACCTGCGGGAAAGTCCTGGCAAAGACTGCTGTCCCTATTTTATAAAAAAAAGCCCTGACGCGGCTCCTGAACTCTATCTTCACAAACCTGGACACTATCTGGAATTTAGACTTTTTAAAAACTTCCTCTAAATATTTAAGCTGCTTGAGGTGCCCGGGTTTCCCATCGCTTAAGAATAGAATCCACCTCTGGGAAGAATACTTATAACGCTTAAAGAACCAGTTATAATGTTGAGGATATTTAAGTATTATCTCTTCTATTTTGCTGTTGAGGGCTCTTAAAATATGGATGTGGTCCTTGAAATCCTGGGGGTTGAATATTGTCTCCAATTCTATCCTGTGAGAAAAAATACCCTCTCTTCTTATAGAGCATAAAACGGTGGGGATAGAATATCTATGGGATATCTTTGTTCCGCCCTGAGGATAAGGGCATTTCCTTCCGAAAAACTCTATTTGGGGGTCTCTCCTGTCTGTCCCATGGTCAACTACAAAGCCCACCCACTGATCCTGTTCTAACGCCTCAAGGATTTTCCTCAAGGAAAAACCTTTATCTTTCACTACCTCCAACCCCAGACGCTGGCGTTGAAGGTTTATCCAGGCATCCCCTCTCTTTGAAGGCTGTTCGTGGACAAATATCCTGTATCTCCTTATCTGCGCCAAACGGGCATTGGCATATTCCCAGTTGCCCATATGGACCCCTACAATCACCGCCTGCTTTAGAGGAAGGAATGCGGCCTCGTCCAACGATATACAGCTTTTTATGTAATCCTTATCTACCCAGGGAACCAAAAAAATCTCTGAGATAATTCTGCCAAATTCTAGAATACTTGCCCTCAATATTCTCCTTAAGAAAAAAGGGCTAAATTCTCTGGCTAAACACAATCTCAAATTCCTCAAAACCTCTCTCCTGCGGCGAGAAAAAAGATAAAATCCTAAACCTGCCAAACCTGAAATGAAAAACAGAAACCCTAAAATCGCCCTGAAAGATATAATCCTAATGGTCCTTAGAAAGTATCTCATCTGCTTTTCTGAAAAAAGCCTCTTCTTCAATAATCCTTATCTCTACTTGGGGCATAAGGAGTTTTGGCTCTGGGGGAAATTTCTTCAGCCGCATATAATCCTTGAGGGTGGTGATAAGGTATTCTGTGTTTTGAGAATCTCTTCTTATTTCTTCCCAATCATCCAGAGTGTATTGATAGTGGTCAGGAAAAACTTTCTCCCACATAAAGACTGGCCCTAAACTCTCCAATAAATTTCTTAATCCTCTGGGGTTTCCAATTCCTGAAAAAATACCTATCCTTTTACCTCTCAGAAACTGCTGGGGGTAAGAATTGCCTCTGGTATCAATAAACCCCTTTAATCTATATTCTAAGAAAAAAATATCCTTGCACCACCTGCAAAGCTTCTCTCTAAAAATTTTCCTTGATAAACCATCCCAGGATTTGAAGGAAAGCAAACCCACAATATGGGCATACTTAAGGGAACTTAGGGGTTCACGCCAAGGGCCTGCGGGAAGAAGAAACTTGTTGCCTCTCCACTCTTCGCAAGAGATTAACACTATATCTAAATCTCTCTTTATTCTCAGATGCTGGAAACCGTCGTCTAAAACTACCACATCCCTGCCCTTTATTTCCTTGCAGGCCTGGCTTTTAACCTCTCTCCTGTAAACCTCTAATCCCCCTAAAGAATTAAGAAGGTGCTCCTCGTCCTGGGCATCTTTGCCTACCACTATGGCAACCTTCAATCCCCTGCCCAATAGATGCTGTGCCATTTTAAGAGTTAAGGTAGTTTTGCCCTGCCCTCCTAAAGTTAAACCCCCAATGCTTATTACTTTAAAAGGAGCCCTATACTCTTTAAATAATCCCTTCCTATAGAGAAATCTCCTGAAAACCACCACCCAACCAAAAATAAGACTTAAAAAAACAAAAGGAAGTTTAAGAATAAAGTTTGTGCAACCGAGTGGAGAATAGAGATAATTTCTTAAGAATAATGCCAACCTGATTTTTAAGGGGTACATCTCTTTAAAAAATCCAAGATATGCTCTACATATTCTTGAGAGATACCTTGATACCTCTCCAGGATTCTGTAAGCATTATCCTTTACTATTTGAGAGAAATCTGAATCCTCAATAACCCTCCTGCAGGAAAGATATAAAGATTCCCTATTCTTTACCACTAACAAACCTTTCTCTTCAACAAACTCCTTGAATATCTCTCTGAAATTATACAAGTGAGGGCCAGTAATTATAACCTTGCGAAAGTAAGCAGGCTCTAATATATTGTGCCCTCCGTAAGGATAAAGGCTCCCTCCTACAAAACAAAAATCGCATATGCTGTAAAGGACCCTCAGAACCCCTACCCTGTCCATAACAAAAATCTTTCCCTCTTCAAAAACCCATCCCTGAGAAAACAAAGAATATTTATACCCTTTACTATTTGCATATTCACAAATATCCCTAGCCCTCTCGGGGTGTCGAGGAGCAATTACTAAAACCAAGTTCTTAAACCCATCCCTTAAAAGCTGGCTATAAACCTCTAATAAATCCTCCTCCTCAGGAGGATGGGTGCTGGCACCTAAAAATACAGTTCTTCCCCTAAATA
>CAYNIO010000113.1:0-3702 GCA_964397495.1 uncultured Planctomycetia bacterium | reverse complement strand
AAAGGGTCTTTAAGGTATCAAAATCAATCTTCACCTTGGCAATGGTACCATCAGGAAGGACCACCCCTCCATGAGAGGTCCCTGTTTGAATACTAATCTTGGAAATACCTTTGAGGGCACCCAGTTCCTCTAAATACCCCTCCATAAAGGCCTCTAAATCCTGAGGGGTAGAATTCTTTCCGCCCACCTCTCCAATCTCTCCTCCTACAGAGATATCTATTCCCTGAGGCTGAAGTTCCCTTATGAATCTGGTAAAATCAGCACATATCTTATAGTTATACTCCTGCTGTTCTTTTAAGGTGGGGCGGTCTAACAATACCAGGGTTGAGGAATCAATGTCTATATTCAGAAAACAGGCATTTATGGCCTCCCTTATAAGGTCCTTTAGAGCATTTATTTCAGAATCCCTGTTCTGAGAAAAGAAATTCTTTGCCTTCAACTGGAAGTGGTCTGCCTGAATGAATACCGGACCTCTCCAGCCTTCTTTTATGGCCGCAGCCAGAACAGAGGTGGTGTACTCCCAGGGCCGCTGACCGGTATATCCAATTTCAGACTTGGCTATCTCAAATATAAAACTGCCGGCCTCCAGATTACGGGCTACCCTGAAGATCCGCTGGGCCAAATAAAAGGTCAAGGTCCTCAGGTTTATGGCTGGAACTGTAAATCCCTTAAGATTATCTCGGGCCCGGGCCTCATACAGACCCTGAATGGATGCAGGAAAAATCCCCAGATTCTGGGACGCTCTGAATATCATCCACTGCAAATACGCCTTAAGATGCTGGTCCTGGTTGAAGAGGATATTATAAACTATGCGCTCCAATCTGTTCTTCAGGGCCACCTCATCCAGAATTTTAAACTCTGGCTCTGAAGACACGACTCCCTGCATCTCTCTCAGAAACTCTTCTTTTGAAGTGTAAAGCATATCTCCTCCCTTCTTAAGTTAAAATCTTAATAAGCCTGTAGAAACTATCCTCAAATAAGGGTCGGGGTTTTACCGCCTCCTCCAAGGCGATGGTACGCAATCTCTGATGCTCAATCCCTACAGCAAGGTCGCTGTTTCCTTCAAGAAGAAGTTCCACACTGTAAGCCCCTAGTCTTGCTGCCAGAATTCTATCTGTGGCTGTGGGTCTACCCCCTCTCTGGATATGACCCAAAACTACTACCCTGGTCTCCAGGCCTGTAATCTCTGTTATCTTGGAGGCTATTTCCTGGGCTTTAGCTCTGCCCTCAGCCACAATTATTATCCAACTTATCTTACCCCGAATATTTCCCTCAGTAATCTCTTCACACATCCGCTCCAGATCATAATCTCTCTCAGGAAATAATACCTCCTCACACCCTCCTGCCAAAGCAGTCTGTATGGCAATCCAACCGTAAGTTCTTCCCATTACCTCTACCACAAATATCCTTTCTAAAGAATTGGCTGTATCTCTGATTTTATCTATGGCATCCAGGGCTACATTGAGAGCAGTATCCGCCCCCAGAGTTAGGTCTGTACCGTTCACATCATTGTCAATAGTAGCAGGTATGCCAATTATTTTTACGCCAAACTCTTTACAAAGAAGGTCTGCCCCCTTGAACGAGCCGTCGCCTCCGATGACTATCAAGCCTTCTATTCTGTTCTTTTCTAGATTTTTGACGGCTAACTGGCGGGATTCTCTATGAAAAAATTCTTTACACCTACCTGTCCTAAGAACTGTGCCGCCAAGATTTATTATTCCGGAAACTGAACGGTGATTTAACTCTATCCTCTCATTGTAAACCAAACCCACGTATCCTCGCAGAAAGCCTACTACTTCAAGACCATTGTACACAGCCGTCCTGACCACGCTCCTTATACAGGCATTCATGCCAGCGCAATCACCACCACTGGTCAAAACCGCAATTCTCTTCATAACCCTTGCAGGCTCATCTTTCGCTTATGTGCCCAGATTCCAACTTTCAAGATACCTCTTCTGATGAGGCGTCAACTTATCTATCTTTATGCCCATACTCTCCAATTTGAGTTGAGCAATTCTGTTATCTATATCTGAGGGGACCTTGTAGACTTTTCTCTCCAGAGTCTTGTAATTATCCTTTAAATAAAGGCAACTTAAAAACTGATTGGAAAAACTTAAGTCCATAACCTCAGAGGGATGCCCTTCAGCACAGGCTAAATTTACCAGTCTTCCTTCAGCCAGAATATATATCCTCTTGCCTGACTTTAAGGTATATTCCTTAACCAGGGGTTTTACCTGCCTCTTCTTCTTGGACAATCTCTCTAACTCTTCTATATCAATCTCCACATTAAAGTGCCCTGCATTGGCAAGTATTGCCTTATCCTTCAAGGAAAGCAGGTGTTCTGCCCTTACTACGTCTGTATTGCCTGTAGCGGTAACGACGATATCCGCCTCCAGGCAGGCTTCTTTTAAAGGTTTGACATTAAACCCATCCATCACTGCCTCCAACGCTCTCAAAGGGGCCGTCTCGCAGACTATGACTCTGGCCCCTAACCCTCTAGCCCTCTGGGCAATGCCTCTTCCACACCACCCGTATCCGCAAACTATAAAATTTTTTCCCGCAATTAAAGAGTTGGTAGCCCTTAATATCCCGTCCAGGGTAGATTGGCCTGTGCCGTACCTGTTGTCAAACATAAATTTTGTCAGGGCGTCATTCACAGCGACTATGGGGTAAAGGAGCTTCTTTTCTCTCTCTAAACCCCTTAATCTCACCACTCCTGTAGTGGTCTCTTCTGTGCCCGCCCACGGCAAAAAAGAAATTTTTCTTCTGGCATGGTCCTGATGAATTTTCGCCACCAAATCTGCTCCGTCATCTAAGGTAAGGTGGGGCTCAATCTCCAAAGCCCTGTTTATATGCTGGTAGTATATGCTTTTGCTTTCTCCCTTAACAGCAAAAACCTCAACTCCATAATCCTTGACCAAACTTGAGGCTACATCGTCCTGAGTGGAGAGAGGATTTGAGGCGCACAGTCTCAAGCGTGCCCCACACTCTTTAAGAGCAATGACCAAATTGGCAGTCTCTGTGGTAACATGCAGGCAGCAAGCAATCCTTATTCCTTTGAGAGGCTTTTTGTGGGAGTATTTCTGGGCAAGATCTCCCAGCACAGGCATCCTGAGCCTTGCCCATTCAATACGCTTCTTCCCCGCCGAGGACAAGTTTATATCCTTTATGTGAGATTCTACTTTCATTTTAAAAGACTTTCAAAAATCTGGACGCTATCTTTATCTTCCCAGGTGAAACCTTCTCCTTCCCTGCCAAAATGCCCATAACAGGCACTCTTTAAATATAGGGGTCTGTAGAGTTTAAGTTTATTTATTATCCCTTTAGGAGAAAGGTCAAAATTATCCCTTATGGCCTTAACGATCTTCTGTTCGTCGACGTGGGAAGTACCAAAAGTATCTATTCCTATGGCTACAGGCTGAGCCACCCCAATACAATAGGCAAGTTGAATCTCGCATTTAGAGGCGACTTTCGAGGCTACAATATTCTTGGCCAAGTACCTTGCCATATAAGCGGCGCTACGGTCCACTTTGGTAGGGTCTTTCCCGCTGAAACAACCTCCACCATGACGGGCATAACCTCCATAAGTATCGACCATAATCTTCCTTCCTGTAACACCTGTATCTGCCACCGGCCCCCCAACTTCAAATCTTCCTGTAGCGTTTATGAAAACTTCTGTATTCTTGTCGACAAAATCCTTAG
>CAYNIO010000112.1:0-3728 GCA_964397495.1 uncultured Planctomycetia bacterium | reverse complement strand
TGCGGACATGGAATTTTACACCGTCTTGTTGCCCAGATAGTAGAGGAATTGGGCGTAAGAGATAAGACCGTAGGGATTGCGCCTGTAGGCTGCAGCGTTATCGCTTATGATTACTGGGATTTTGACTGCACAGAGGCAGCCCATGGAAGGGCCCTGGCAGTTGCCACAGGCATTAAAAGGTGCAGGCGTGATTTAGTGGTATTTACCTATCAGGGAGATGGCGACCTGGCTGCGATTGGCCTGGCAGAGACTGTCCATTGTGCTAACAGAGGAGAAAACCTCACCTGCATTTTTGTAAACAACGCCTGCTATGGAATGACCGGAGGCCAGATGGCACCCACTACTGTGGTAGGACAAAAGACTGCTACCACCCCCCTGGGAAGAGACCCTCAAAGAGGCGAAGGTTGGCCTTTAAAGTTGAGTGAGATGCTCTCTTTTCTGGAAGGAGTTTGTTTCCTTGCGCGGGGTTCAGTGCATAACCCTCAGGAGGTTTTAAGGACCTATCAGTATATAAAGAAGGCTTTCCAAAATCAATTGGAAGAAAAAGGTTTTTCTTTGGTCGAGGTTTTAAGCCCCTGCCCTACTATCTGGCAGAAGGCTCCTGTAGAGTGTATGGAGTGGATTAAAGAGGAGATGGTAAATTCTTTCCCTTTAGGGGTTATTAAGGATAAAACCTAAGATGGAAATCAAAATTCTTGTCTCAGGCTCTGGGGGGCAGGGGATAATGCGTTTAGGAAAGATTCTTGCCCAATCTGCTTTAAGGCAGGGGTATTTTGTTACCTGGTTTCCTTCCTATGGGGCAGAGATGAGGGGAGGGACAGCCCATTGCTTTGTGAGAGTCTCTAACCGCCCCATTCCTTCGCCCTTGGTAGAAGACCCAGATATTGCCGTCATTATGAACGGGCCTTCTTTAGATAAATTTGAAAAACACATTAGAAAAAGAGGGCTTCTTATTGCCAACAAAGACCTTATTCAGAGGCAGGCAAGAAGAAATGATATCCAGAAAATAATTTTCCCTTTAACCAGCACCGCCAACAGGATAGGAGATTTAAGGACAGCCAATAGCGTAGCCTTGGGGGTTTTGTCTCGATTAAGGCCTCAGGTCTTCCCCCGCAAGATTCTTCTCGATGTCCTTAGAGAAAACTTTTCTAATCAAAAAGTTCTAAGCAAAAATATTGAGGCTTTCTATGCAGGAGAGAAATTCCTTGAAGGTTAGGTTTGCCCCTTCCCCTACAGGATTTTTGCATATTGGAAGTGCCCGCACCTGCCTTTTTAACTGGGTCTTTGCGCGAAAGGCAGGCGCAAGATTCATCCTGAGGATTGAGGATACAGACCAGAAGAGGTCAAAAAATGAATTTTTAGAGGAGATACTCGATTCCTTAAGGTGGCTGGGCATAGAATGGGATGAAGTATTTTTCCAATCCCAGAGAATCCCTCTTTATAAAGAGTATGCGCGCAGACTTTTAGACGAAGGCAAGGCCTTTTTGGAGGACGGAGCCATAATCTTTAAGTATGAGTTTGAAAAGATAGAATTCCAGGATCTTATAAGGGGAAAGATAGAATTCACCCAGCTCCCCAAGGATACAGAGGTGTTGATAAAGTCTGACGGCACTCCTACCTATAACTTTTCCTGCGTAGTTGACGATGCCTTGCTTGGCATAACCCATGTAATAAGAGGAGAGGACCACATCTCCAATACCCCCAAGCAGATTCTTCTATACGAGGCCCTGGGGTTTGAGGTTCCCCAGTTTGCGCATCTACCTATGATATTGGCTGAGGAGGGAGGGAAACTTTCCAAGAGAAAGGGTGCAACTTCTTTAAGGGAGTTTAGGCAGGAAGGTTTTCTGAGGGAAGCTTTAGTGAATTACCTCCTGTTGCTTGGTTGGTCTCCCAAGAATAATGTAGAGATATTTTCCTTAGAGGAGGCCATAAGGGATTTTGACCTCAAAGATGTAAAGAAGACTGCGTCAGCATTCTCGATAGACAAATTAAGATGGGTAAATCAGGAGTATATAAGAAAAAAGCCCGATGGAGAGCTTATCAGTATATTAAGACCATTTTTTGAGAAGGAGGCTATAAACCCTGATGACTTTGATAAGGATTATATATTGAGGGTGATAGGTCTGTTTAAGGAGCGCATAAAAACTTTAAAAGAATTTTTAGAATTCAGTAAGTATTTTTTTGTAGAGGATTTTGAATATGAGGAAGAGGCGAGGGAACTTTTAAGGAGAGACCTTAAGGAAGAATTTGATTTATTGAGGGAAAGATTTGATAATATAAAGGACTGGAAGGAAACAGAGATTGAGAGGGAGTTTCGTTCTTTGGTCCAGGAGTTAAATATGAAGGCAAGAGACCTTATACACCCCGTAAGGGCCTCACTTTCAGGCAAGAGGATTGGTCCTTCATTGTTTCTGATGATAGAGGTTTTGGGGAAAGATAGAACCATAAGGAGATTGGAAAGGGCAAAGCAATTTATGGAGGGTTGATGATGAGATTTATAATTGGTATAATTCTTATTTCCTCGCTGTGGGGTTGTGAGACTACTAAGGGTATGGTAAGGGGTATAAAGACTGTGGGAGAGGGTTTGAAGAAAGATATTAAAAATACTATTCAGATTATAAAAAAGGCCGACCAGAAATTTCGTGAAAATTACTGGTAGTCCCTCATCGCGATACGATGACCGCCAATTTTTATACTACAGCGTTCCTTAATAAGAAAGATACTCTATCCAGAAATAGACAAAGGCCCTTATTTGTTTTATCATAGAATAACCCTTGCCCGGTGGTGCCCAGAACCAGAACGAGTTCGGTTCTGGGTGGTAACACAGTTGACTGTTTACTCCAGAATCGAATGAGTGAAACGAATTCTGATTCTGGACTGGATTAAAAATGTTTTATGTATATGCGCTATTTGACAATATAAGTAATAGATTTTATATTGGTTATACTCGCAATATAAAAAGACGTTTCAGAGAACATAAAACAGGAAAGAGCCACACTACAGCAAGATACAAAAGAGTGCATCTGGTTTTCTATGAAGCTTTCTTTAATGAGGAGGATGCAAGGCGCAGAGAACGCTATTTTAAGACTACTCAGGGAAGAAAAGGACTGAGATTGATTTTGAGAGAGACCTTATCCAGAGATAATAAAGATTTTTTATCTGACACTTTAGGAAGTTGATTTAGTAATCAAATATTGCCCGGTGGTGTAATTGGTAACACACTTGACTCTGGATCAAGCATTCCTGGTTCGAATCCAGGCCGGGCAGCTAATTTTGCAAAGCAAAATTAGCAGAGCAATTGAGCAAATAGAAAATAGAGCAATAGAAAAATGCTCAATTGCGGTCTATTGTTCCATTGCTCTATTGCTCAAGGGGGAATATTTATGGCCTTTCTTTTCGATAAACTCGAGGTATATCAAAAGGCAGTAGATTTAGCCGATAGAATAACTACTCTAACCGAGAAATTTCCCAAGGGTACATATTACCTGTCCGAACAATTAAACCGGGCGGTTTTATCAATACCATTGAATATCGCCGAAGGCAATGGAAGGTTTCATCGTAAGGACCGGCAGAATTTTTTTAGAATAGCCCGCGGTTCTGCCTTTGAATGCGTCCCTATATTAGAATTATGTCGTAGGAAAGAATTAGTTAATCCCCGCCAGTTGGATTATTTTCTGAAACAACTGGATGAGATATCGAAGATGCTTACCGGATTGATAGGCAAATAA
>CAYNIO010000111.1:0-3780 GCA_964397495.1 uncultured Planctomycetia bacterium | reverse complement strand
TACTATATTCGTATATCCTTATATCATAAATATAAAATATGTCAATGGGTATATTGATGACTAGAGATAATTTTTATAGGATTTTTTAGATACTTTCCTGCTAATAAATATTGGCAATTCCTAAAGGGTATCTACCGCTAGACATACCTTAAAAGACTATCTGATTAACATATACGGGGGAGTTGGCCTGTGTGAGGGTAGTCAACAAGCCTCTTTCCGCCTATTGAAGTCTTAAGGACTACTTTGCCTGGATATTGAGAACTCACCTGGCCAATACAGGCACTCTCTTTAAAACCCTCTTCTCTTAAAATCCGGAGGGCCTTTTCTTTCTCCTGGGAGGAAATTATCAACAAAAACTTTCCTTCATTGGCAAGATAAAGAAAGTCAAATCCCAAAAGTTCGCATATAGAACGCACCTCTTCTCTTACCGGAAGATGTTCCTCCTCCAGAATGAATCCCCAATCAGGGGCAACTAACTCATTCAAACATACCCCCAGACCTCCCCGGGTAAGGTCGCGCATAAACCTTACACCCTGACACTCCTTTAGAATCCTCTCTATTGCTCTCCACAGAGGAGCACAGTCACTAGAAACCTCGGCCTGGATACCAAATTCCTCTCGGGAAAGCAATACCGCTATCTCATGGTCTCCTAAGAAGCCGTTAACAATCAGGGCATCTGCGGGTCTAATATCCTTAAGAGACACCCTTTTCTTTACCTGCCCTATGCCTGAAGTATTGATAAAAATCTTATCCGCCTTTCCCTGAGGAACTACTTTTAGGTCTCCGCATGCCACCTCTACCCCACAAAAATCCTTTGCCTCCTTTATAGAGATAATTATCCTCTCGAAATCCCTTAAACTTAACCCCTCCTCAATAATAAACCCCAAACTCAGATACAGAGGCTTAGCCCCTGAGACTGCTAAGTCATTGACTGTGCCGTATACAGACAGTTTCCCGATATCTGAACCCCGGAAAAACAGGGGAGAAACCACGAAACTGTCTGTAGTAAAGGCCAGGTCCTGATAGGGTATCTTAATGAAGGCTGAATCCCCTAAAGGTTCAAGAAGGGGATTATTGAGATGTTTCTTTATAATATCCTCGATTAACTGCCGAGTGGCCTTGAAGCCTGAACCATGACTTAAAACAATTTTATCTTCCATACTTATAATACGCTTGGCAGGTCCCTTCAGAAGAAACCATACAAGGACCCCAAGGTTGGGAAGGGTTGCATTCTTTAGCAAACAGAGGACAGTCTAAAGGAGTAAGTTTCCCTTTTATTACCTCTGCACATCTGCAAGGGCCTTTATCTTCCTGAGGGGGTATATCTAAAGGATGAATCTCCTCTATATCAAACCTCCTGTATAAGGAATTCAATTTCAAACCGCTTTCCTCTATCCAGCCCAAGCCCCTCCAGAAAGCCTTGGTCTTCTCAAAAACCTCGCCTATCATATTCTGGGCATAGGTATTGCCTTGCTCTTTCACTACCCTGCGGTATTGGTTAAGCACCTGCTTTTCTCCTTTAATTAACATCTCCATAAGCAACACCAGGGATTCTAAAACATCATTAGGTTCAAATCCACAGACAACCCCGCAACTTCCATATTTAGACAAAACCTCTCTGTATGCTTTACACCCGATAACCGCACTCACATGTCCAGGTAAAATAAAACCCTGGATAGGAGAATTTTCATCTTCAAGGATAACCCTTAATGCAGGGGGTATAAGTTTGCAGGAGGAAAGGATAAATAAATTATCGATTCCCTTCTGGTAAGCCTCTTTCGCTAAAGAGGCAATTAAGGGAGAAGTCGTTTCAAATCCAATTCCCAAAAATAGAACTCTCTCGCGGGGGTTATCCCAAGCGAACTTCAAAGACTCAAGCGGGGAATATACTATATGTACTCCAAAACCGCGTTCTTTCTCCAGGGAGGAAAAACTCCCTGGGACTTTAAGCATATCTCCAAAGGTAAATATATGATAGCCCTCCCTTAAATAGGTGATGGCCTTATCGATAAAACTTCTGTCGGTTACGCATACAGGACAGCCAGGCCCAGATACCAGATTTATATTGACAGGCAGCAAATTCTTCAATCCGCTTTTATGGATAACTACGGTGTGTGTACCACAAACCTCCATAATATTTATTCTTCCTGAAATTTTCTGTGCTAAGTTGTGCAGGGTATTGATGAGGTCTTGCGTTTCAATCATTGAATCTGGTCTATTACCCTATAGGTTTCCTGGGCAGACTCTGGAGTTACTCTCTCTATGGAAAAACCTGCGTGCAGTATTACATAATCTCCCACTTTAACTTTGGGAGTAAAACGTAAATCCACTTCTTTCCTTATGCCTGCAAATTCAACTATCCCCTTAAAGCCCTGTTTCAGTTCTATTATTTTTACAGGAATCCCTAAGCACATTCTTCTTCCTTTAGAATATTATCCGCAATCAAGACCTGACCGCAGCATAAACCTGAGTCATTGCAGGGAATATCCTGGTGGGTAAATACCTCAAAACCATCCTGGGTTAAGGTCTCAAACAATCCTTCAAGAATAATAATATTCTGGAAAACTCCTCCTGAAAGGCATACCTTATTTATCTTGTAAACCGCTCTCAACTCCTTAAGTAATTCTCCGAATACCCTTATCACGCCCTGATGAAAACGCTGCGAGATTATGCTGGGATTTTCTCCCTGAGAAAGGTCCTTCACCAGGCTGCGCACCGCCTCGGTGTAATCGATGAGGAAAATATCTCCTCTCTTCTTCCAAACAAAATGATAGGCACCCTTATATTTAATTTTTTGGGCACACTGCTCTAGATTAAGTTCTGCTTGAGCCTCGTAAGTAGATTTTAGGCACAATCCCAACAGAGAAGAAACACCTGCGAAAAGTCTGCCCATGCTTGAGGTAGGTACAGTATTTATCTCTTTCTCTAAAGCCTTTAAGACCGTCAAAATATCTTCCTGAGGGATACCAGCAAAGATTCTTAAATCCTTTATAAGTTTAGGGGTCTCATCTTTCCAGATTTTATAAAGAAGACTTAAGCCCATCATCCAGGGGTTCCTTATGCCTGATTCTTTTCCTGGCAAATCCGCATAATCCAGGTGTGCCACCCTTCTGAAATCCTTAAGGCTGCATAAGAGTACCTCCCCTCCCCATACAGCTCCATCAAGCCCCCAGCCTGTGCCGTCAAAACTTAACCCTAACACCTCATCAAATATATTGTTCTGAACCATACAGGAGGCAATGTGGGCATGATGGTGCTGGACCTTAATTAGGGGAAGATGGTTTTGCTGACAAAATCTATGGGCAAGTTTTGTAGAGTAATACTCAGGATGCATATCGCAACATAATGCTTGAGGTTTAATATCAAAGATACGCACATAGTGCTCTAAGGCTTCTTCCAAGGACTTAAGGCAGTAAAGATTGTCTAAATCTCCTATGTAGGGGCTCATAAAAATATGATTTTCTCGGGTAAGACAAATGGTATTTTTAAGATGGCCTCCTATCCCAAAAAGCCTGTGCCTAAATCTGTAATGTGAACGCACAGGCAGGGGCGCATATCCCCTGGCGCGCCTTACAACATACTCTATTTTTCTTCCGCCTAAAGAAATTAGGCGCGATACAGAATCATCACACCTTACAAATATGCGGCGGTTATGAAAAAGAAGATAATCAGCAACGCCCCTCAATCTGGATTTCGCATCTTCGTCCTGAAAACATATAGGCTCATCGGTAAGATTAGCACTGGTCATTATAAGAACATCCTGTATATAGAAAAAGAGAA
>CAYNIO010000110.1:0-3826 GCA_964397495.1 uncultured Planctomycetia bacterium | reverse complement strand
CCTAAAAAGTTTTTTAAGGTCCATTAATTTTCGAGAGAAAAATCCTTTCATAATATATTTCCATCCCTGGGAATTAGACCCTCATCATCCTTTACCCAAGAACATACCTAAAATTCTTATTTTGCGACATACTATAGGCATAAATACTACTAAATCCAAATTACGCGCCGTCTTGAGAGATTTTAAATTTTCTACTATAAGAGAGGTTTTAAATATAAATTTCCATGCTGGTATATAAGGCAGGCGTATTTATTTTTTGGCTATGTTTTATCACCGTATTTTATGCCAATATCTTTTATCCATTTATGATATATGTACTAAGTCTCTTTTTAAATCGCCCTCATAAAATAGCGAAATTCTTTCCTCAGCTATCTTTAATTATCCCTTTTTATAATGCAGAAAGATTTCTCAAAGATAAAGTTGAAAATATAAAAGAACTGCGATACCCTCAGGATAGATTGGAGATTATCTTTATAGATGATGGCTCAACCGATAAAGGGGTAGATATTCTAAAGCAGAGTACTAAGGATATTGGATATAAGGTTACGGTTCTGGAATTGCCTGAACATAAAGGTAAATCTTATGCTATAAATGAAGGGGCAAGAATTTCTTCAGGAGAAATTCTCATATTTTCTGACGTTTCCGGTATCCTTAATAGAGAGGCAATAGAGCATATGGTCCAGAGTTTCTATGGTCCTCAGGTAGGAGCAGTCTTGGGTATATACAGGATAGTTTCTCAAGATTCTTACCTGGATAAAGCAGAATCCCATTACTGGGATTTCGAGTTATTTCTCAAGAGAAGGGAATCTTTTATATGGACGACCCTCGGGGGGCACGGCGCTCTTTATGCAGTAAGGAAGTCCCTTTTTGAGCCCCTCTCTCAAGAAATCATAAATGACGATTTTATAATTCCTGCAAGGATTTCTATGAAGGGTTTTCGCACAGTTTATGAAGAGAAGGCCTTACTTTATGATAGGGTATCTACCAGTTTCCAGGAAGAATTGAGAAGGCGTATAAGAATAAATTATGGCAATTGGCAACAAATTTTTTTTCTCAAAGAGTTATTTACACCTAAACATAAGTTCCTTTTATGGCAGTTTGTCTCCCACAAGATTTTGCGCTGCCCTCAAGGATTTTTTATAGGAATTATGTTTCTGACGAGTATTTTTCTGGAGGGATTGGTTTATAAACTGCTATTCTGGATGGGGGGGGTATTTATAATTTGTTCATTAATAGGTTTAGTGCTTCCCAGATTTAAACTCTTTAATATGTGCACCTTTTTATGTTTAGGCGTAATCTCTAATATAATAGGTTCCCTAAAATTTCTCCTCAGAAGAAGAGTTTCCTGGTAATGCAACATCTAATGTTCAACCTTAAATGTTGAATGAGGGATATGCAGAAGTGAGGCGTACAAAAACAATTGTTCAAGGTGGAATATATCATGTTATTCAAAGGGCTCCTGGAAGAGAATTAATATTTCTGGAGGATAGCGATTACCTTCTATTTCTACACTTCCTGAAAGAGGCTGCTAAGGAGTTTGACATTGAGGTTTTCTGTTTTGCTCTTCTTCCTAACCATATGCATCTTTTATTGAAGATATCAAAGCCTAACCTTTCCGAAGCCATGAAGAGTCTTTTTGCCAGATACGCTATAAACTTTAATAATAAATATCAAAGGAAGGGTCATGTATTCTGTGGAGTATATAGGGCTTCTTTGTGTAATGATGAGAGATATTTAATAGCCGTTTCCATCTATATACATTTAAATCCCTTAAAGGCACGTTTGTGCAGAGAGATTTTAGATTATAGATGGTCTTCTGTGATTCCTTATATTAAAAGTATTAAATCTACATTCATAAAACCTGGATTTATTCTTCGAGTATTAGATGATAATCTAGATAAGGCTAGAAGAGAATATAGGGGTATGTTAAGATATACTGCAGATATAAAATTTGAGAACATTCTGGAAAACAAGAAAGCGGTGGATAAGTTTTTTGTAAGTTTCTTAAAGCGATTAATTACCAAAGGCTATAGGAGTTTATCTATCTCTCACCATTTATTGGATCTGGAGGAACAGATAGAAAAATTTAAGAATCAGAAGAGATTATCTTCATTTCAAGACAAACAAGCCTTGAAATACCTAATTCAACAGTTGAAGGCCCGAGGCTATTCTTTTAAAGAGATAGCTCAGAGATTAAATTTTGACCGTTCCACACTATACCGTATTACAAAATGCAACACTTAATGTTCAACCTTAAATGTTGCAAATGAGGGAGCGCTGGTGGATAAGAGGATAGTTTACATTGTCTCAAACTTCCCTTGTTATTCAGAAACATTTATATTAAGAGAACTTAAGGAGTTAAAGAGGAGAGGTTACAATCTTTACATTTTTTCCTTAAGAAAACCCCAAGAAAGTATTGTTCAGGAAACGAGTCTGGAATTCTTAGATTTCACCCATTACCCAAATTTCCTCAATACTATAAAGATTCTTCCTTGGTTATTCATAGAAAAGGTTCCTGAAATGTGGAATATAACCATATCGATATTTTCCGTCTTCTATAGACCCGACATTCTTATAAAAAATATAATCACTTTCTTGAGGACCCTGTCATTCTTAAGTTTGGTTTCGAAGATAAGGCCCTTTCATATTCATGCCCATTTCAGCAATTTCCCAGCCTTCAGTGCTTACATTCTGAGTAGGTTTACAGGTATAAATTTTACCTTTACAGCCCATGCCCATGGCCTCTTCCGGGATTACCCTCTGTTAGATAAAAAGATAAATTCTTCCAAAAAATGTATATGTATCTCTGAATACAACAGAAACTTTATCCTTAAAAAATTTCCTCATATTGAAGAGAGTAAAATAGAAGTAGTTCGCTGCGGAATAGAAGTTGAAAGATTCGCACCTCAAGAAACCTTAAACTTCAAAGAGGAGACGGTTATTCTTTCTGTAGGCAGGCTTGTCCCTACTAAAGGTTTTGATACCCTAATTCGAGCCTGCTTCCTTCTTAAGAATAAAGGGTTGAGGTTAAAATGTCTTATAGTTGGGGAGGGCAAATATAAGAATAAATACCAGAGACTGCGCGACAATTTAGGCCTTAAGGCCCAAGTTTATTTTCTGGGTCCAAAGAGAGAGGAAGAATTAATGAAGTTATACAGCGAGTGCGACTTCTTTGTTCTGCCTGTAAGACGTATATCTGCAGGCGATATTCAGGATGGGATACCTGTAAGCCTTATGGAGGCTATGAGTTTAGAGAAAGTGGTTATTTCTTCTAGCCTTTCAGGGATACCTGAGTTGATAGATGATGGGATAAATGGCTTTTTGGTGAAACCTGATGATTATCAAGAGATTGCCAGGATAATTATCTTTCTTGCAAAGGACCTTCCTCAAAGGATCAAGATAGGAAAAAAAGCCAGGGAGAAGATTAAAGGCCAATTTTCACTGAAGGCGACTGTAGACAGATTAGAAGAAATATTTAATGCCTAAGAAGATTAAGATAGCACATATTATCTACGGTCTTAAATACGGTGGCGCAGAAAAACTTCTTTTGTCTCTATGTGTAAAGATAAACAGAGAGAGATTTAAGGCCCTCGTGATAGGATTGTATTTGGGAGGGACTGTGGAGGTAGAGTTGAGGAGAAAGGGGGTAAAGGTTATAATTATGAGAAGGGACGCTAGATTTGGAATAGGAGATTTCTTAAAATTGTTACATATTCTCAAAACAGAGAGGATTGATATTATACATACCCATTTGCTTTTAGCCGATTTCTGGGGAGGGTTAGCTTCCAGAGTTTTAAATATTCCTCAGGTTAGCACATTCCATGGT
>CAYNIO010000109.1:0-3962 GCA_964397495.1 uncultured Planctomycetia bacterium | reverse complement strand
AATACTATCTGGGTTATATAGCCCCCTAGGGGTTTAATCTCTAAACTCTCTGCCTTTTTTATAAATCCGGAAATGTTTTTAAGGGAACGGAATCTGCCTAAGGTAATGTGCGGCTTAAATCCTCTTTTCTCAGGCGCAAGGCCTATATTTTTAAGAGCACCTTCGATTCTTAAAAAATAATCTCTTAACCTGCCCTCTTTATCCTCAAGCCCCACCCACAATACGCGGGGAGATTTCAGGCGGGGAAAAACTCCCAATTTATGAATTGCGGTTCTGATAGCCGGCTCATCTTTAAATAAATCCTGAAGGGCAACTTTAATCTTAGAAACAACGTCTTCAGGAATCTCTCCCAAGAATTTAAAAGTGAGATGAATATTCTGGGGCTCTATCCATTTCACATTAAGTTCTAATCTCTTAAATTCCTCCTGAATAGCCAAACAAGAATCTTTAAGATCCTTAGATAATATTCCTGCGATAAAAGTTCTCATTTTATCGAACTTAGAATTAAACCCAGGGCTTTAATGGCTGCCTTTTTCTTAATAAGCATCCTTGAGCCTCTAAATCTGAATTCATAAAGGCGGCATTTATCCTTTAGGCATACCCCGATAAATACCGTGCCGGGGGGATTATTTTTCTCATCCCTTGAAGGCCCAGCCACACCTGTAATAGAAACCCCGATATCTGAAGAAAAAATTCTTCTCACATTTTTTGCCAGAAGCAAACAGACCTCCTTAGATACCGCTCCTTTACAAGAAAGAAGCCGAGAACCAACCCCTAAAATCTTTCTCTTTGACTCCAACGAATAGCAAATAATCCCGCCCTTGAAATAACTGCTGCTGCCAGGAACGCTGGTAATAAGGTGGCTCAATAGTCCTCCACTACAGGACTCTGCACAGGATAGAGTAAGGCCTTTAGCCTTAAGAAGCCTGCCTGTTTTTCTCGATAGTATTAAGCCGCTCTTTTCTGCAAACAACTAAAACCTCCATATTACCCTCAAACCCAAACCTACAAGGAGCAAAGAACAAAGAGTTTTAAACAGAAAATTTATGCGAGTATTTCTTATAACCTTAGCAGGAACAAAAGAAACAAATCCTGAAATTGCCCCAAAAACAAGAAAACTCGACAAACTTATCCCCAAGCCAAAAAACAGCATATAAACTAACCCATCCAGCCCATTTTTAGACATAAGCACCACATCCAGGAGAATCCCGCTTAAAGGAAGACAAGGGAAAAACCCTAAAGACAACCCTAACAGGAAAAGACCTGCATACCCGGGCAACCTTGTCCTTGTCCATCTCCTATTAACACAAAAAGAACCCTTATAGAAAAAAAAGTATATGCCCATAACAACTAATAGAAAGCCTATAGCAACATACATATAATCAACGGCCTTTGCTGACAGGGCATTTTTAAGATAAAGACCCCAGACTCCGGCAATATATCCTAATGTTAAATAGGCAGCGAATCTCCCCAGTATGAATAGTAAAACATCCTTCAAGGTATGGGCTAAACTATCCTGCTTTGCCCCGGCTACCGCTGCCAGAACAGGAACACACCAAAAAAGGCAAGGGCCAACGAAACTAAACCCAAAGCCTATACCCATAAGCTGAAAATAGGTGATAAAAGTATCCCAAAGATGCTTACTCACTCTTGCCTCTCCACAAGCCGGGTATGGGGCAGCCACAAAATTTACACTTGCCTTCAACTACATTGTTTTCTAATACCCTATAACCCGCTCTTCTTATAAGAAGTTTGCCGCAACGGGGGCAGTAAGTATTCTCCTGCTCGTTGCCCGGAAGATTGCCAATATAAACAAATTTTATCCCCACCTCTTTAGCAATCTCGTAGGCATTCTCAAGGGTCTCTACAGGAGTGGGAGGAAGATTTCTTAACTTGTGTGCAGGGTAAAATCGGGAAAAATGTAAAGGTACATCATCTCCCACATTATCCTTAATCCACTGGCACATCTCTTTTATCTTCTGGGGGTCGTCATTGTGGGTAGGGATTAAAAGGTTGGTTATCTCAAGATGGACTCCTTTTTTCTTTATCATCCTTATAGTATCAAGCACAGGTTCTAAATCCGCCCATAATCCCATCTTCTGGTAAAATTCCTGAGTAAATCCTTTAAGGTCTACGTTGACCGCATCCATATAACCTAAGAGTTCTTCCAGGGGCTGGGGATTTATATAACCGCAGGTATGCATGGCAGTATGCAAACCTTCCTTTTTGGCCAGGCGGGCAATGTCCAGCATATATTCGTAAAATACTGTAGGCTCAGTATAGGTAAATACAACAAATGGGCAGTCATACTCTTTAGCCTTCTCTACCACTTCTTGAGGACTAAGCTGATAATTCAAGGTCTGATCTGGAGAACTCTGAGATATCTGCCAATTCTGGCAGAACTTGCACCTCATATTGCATCCTGCTACTGCCAGAGACAATGTCCTTGAGCCTGGCCAGACATGGAAAAATGGCTTTTTCTCTATAGGGTCTATATGCACCGCTACAGGGTTGCCATAACCTAAGGTATAAAGTGAACCCTTGATGTTTATCCTCACCGTGCACACACCTCTCTGATTCAAACCCAGGATGCATTTCCGCGGACAGAGAAGACACCTTACAGTATTTTCGTCTATCTTCTGCCAGTATTTAGCAGGGTGAGGCTTTGAGCTAGAAAACCCCTGCAATGAAAGAAATAAACTTAAAAATAGGCAAAATATGAAACTTACTGCCTTCACAACTAAATTTTACCATAATAAACCAAATTTTGAATGCTAACCCTTCTTATGAAAAATAAATTCTTAACGTCACTTATAAGGCAAAACCTTATTTGTGACGTTATTGCCTCCAAACAATACAACTTCTGATACAGGACAAAGTATTATTAAGGGGGGAAGGGCTCCTGTTGTTGTGAAGGAGGGCAAATAGATTTTTTAGTGAAGTTTACAGATTCATAATCGTAAAGTAGGGGAAATATAGCCATTCTTCTTTCTTCTTCTCCTTCTACAGGAAAATCTGTAAAGACTATATCAAAGGTAATATCTTGAACAGGAATATGATTAAAAGAAGAAACAGAAATTTCTATTTCTTCCGCAGCAGGACAGCAGATAACATTTCCAGATTCATCTGCTTTTATCAAGAAGATGTAATTATTTTGTCCATCATTTATGGATGAGACCAAGAATATATTTTTGTCAGTTGTTGCTAATGAAATACTATTCCCAATTACAGGTTTTCCCAGATGATAAATTTTTGCCCACTCCAAACTTCCATCAACATCTATCTTCATGAGAAGAGGGTGGTCTTTACCAAAAATAGAAGTTTTACCAGCAACCAAATAACCTCCCCTAAATACCTGCATAGTGTATGCTGATTCATCAGAACTGGTACCATAGGTTTTAGCCCATAGCACATTACCCTCGATATCTGTTCTTACTACTAAAAAGTCCTTTCCACCTGCACCGTAAGAATCTGTAGAACCTGCAAATATGAATCCATCTCCTGTCTGAATGACCTTATAAAACTCCTCACTTCCAGAACCTCCGTAAGTTTTTGCCCATCTGACAGTTCCTCCATCTTCTTCTCCTTCTTCTTTTGTACTTATTACCAGAGCATCATTTCCATTACCAAAGCCATCAGTTCTGCCTGCAAATAAAAGGCGGTATTCTGAACCAGTTGAATATTCAATAAGGTCTTCAGCTACATCATGCCACTTATTCTGGAAGTCTCCATAGATACGAACCCACTGAATACTGCTACCATTTCGGTTGATCTTTACCGCATACACATCTAGATGTTTGTATCTATCCGATGGCGGATCGCCCATATCATCAAACGATTGGCTTGAAATACCAAATATAAAATCTCCATCATAAGCCTCTAATATCTTATCTAGATTATCACATATCATCCAAATACAGGGAAGAAATGCAGAATCGTAATTACAACTCAGATCTTCGTTA
>CAYNIO010000108.1:0-4014 GCA_964397495.1 uncultured Planctomycetia bacterium | reverse complement strand
TTCATCAGGATGATTATAGATGAACTCCAGAGAATTCATTCACATCTGTTATGGCTGGGCCTGGCAGGCCATTTTATTGGCTATAACACGGTATGGATGTGGGCCTGGAAGGCCAGAGAGCCAGTATTAGATTTATTTGAACTGATATCAGGAAACAGAAATAACTATGCTATGATGAAACCTGGGGGTGTAAGAAGAGACATAAAAGAAGAGGATTATCCTGCCATAAGAAAGACCGTAAAAGAGTTGTATCCCCAGTTGAAGTTATTTTTGAAGGCTACAGAAACCGACCCCATAATCCACCGCAGGACCAAGGGTGTAGGCATTCTTACCAGAGAGGAAGCTTTGTCCTTTGCGGTTGTAGGTCCTACTGCCAGGGCCTCAGGGATAGAGATAGACATAAGGAAAGACGACCCTTACAGCCTGTATGAGAGTATAGATTGGGCAGTGATTACCCGCCCTGAAGGGGATGTCTGGGCAAAGGTCTATGTGAGGGTGATGGAGATGCTTGAGTCCTTAAGGATAATCGAGCAGTCTTTAGACAAGATGGAAAAAGGCCCTATTGAAACTGAGATAAAAGAAATTCCTTCAGGTGAAGGTATCGGCAGGGTAGAAGCCCCCAGGGGAGAATGTTTGCATTATGTAAGAAGCGATGGCTCCTCGCATCCTGTAAGGCACAAAGTGAGGGCCCCCTCTTATGTTAACGTGGCCAGCAATTTAGCAAGTGTGCCCGGATATACTATCTCCGACGCAGCCATAACCCTGGCAGCAGTGGACCCTTGCTATTGTTGCACTGAAAGAGCCGTGGCTTTAAGAAAAAAGGACAATAAGACCTGGAAAGGGCAGGATTTGATTAAACTTTCCCAAGAGAAGACAAGGCACATAAAAGAGAGGTATGGACTTAAAGAGTCTTTTTATATTTGATGGCCTCTCCAAATTTGTAGGATTTTTTGTTTTATTTTTTGGCGCAGTTTTGTTTTTTTATTCCTTGGGTTTCATAAAGGAGAGGAAGGGTTCGTATTATCTATGGTATTTCCTCACATTAGCATCTTCTCTGGGGGCGGTATTCTCCAAAGATTTGATACTTCTTCTTGTATTCTGGGGTTTTCTGGGGCTTACTTTATTTAAACTTATAAATCTATATTCTAATAAAGACGCAAGTTTCTGGGCAAAGAAGACTTTTATCATTATAGGGGGCAGTGACGGTTTTCTCCTTTTAGGCATCCTCCTTTATTTTATCCTGAGTTCTGATTCTTTAATTAACTCCCGTATACCTATAGACAGCAAACTTGCTTTTTCTGCATTTATATTTTTGTGTATAGGCGCCTTTGCCAAAGCAGGCTGTATGCCTTTTCACACCTGGATTCCTGGCACCTGTCAATATGCGCCTTTGCCGGCTGTGGCATATTTACCTGCATCTTTGGATAAACTTTTGGGAATATATCTTTTGGCCAGGGTAGTTAAGGATATGTTTGTTCTCAGCGATGCCTCCAGGGCTTTGCTTTTGTTCTTGGGTGCCCTCACAGTTATCAGTGCAGTAATGATGGCTCTGGTGCAGCACAATATTAAAAGACTTTTAGGCTTCCATGCGGTAAGCCAGGTAGGTTATATGGTTCTGGGGCTGGGGTGCGGCACTCCTCTGGGGATAGCAGGAGGGTTGTTTCATATGTTGAATAACGCCATTTATAAATCCTGTTTATTCTTGGGGGCAGGCAATGTCCAGCACCAGACAGGGAAAGATAGTATTGAGGATTTAGGAGGCCTGGCAAGATTTATGCCCTTCACTTTTATTTTTACTCTTATAGCTTCTCTTTCTATTTCAGGGATTCCTCCCTTTAATGGTTTTATCTCCAAGTGGATGGTTTATCAGGGTCTGGTAGACTTGCTGGGGAGGACTCCAAACAACTTTCTTAAGATTTTAATCTCAGGGAGCCTGGTTCTGGCTATTATCGGTTCAGGTCTTACTTTAGCCTCATTTGTAAAGTTGCTTTCAGGGGTATTTTTGGGAAAAGAGAAGACGAGGGCAAAGGAAGTAAAAAGCATTCTATATATCCCCCAGGGGATACTCGCAGGGTTATGCATAGTTCTTGGGATTTTCTTTTACCAGACAGTATTGCCTTATCTTATTAAGATAACGGGCGACTTTGAACTTCTGGGAATATGGAAGCCGGCGTTGAGTACTAATTTTATAATTGCAGGGATTATTTTAGGTCTCATACTACTTAAGTTTATGGGTTCCAAAACAAGGATAAGCCCCGTATTTATAGGAGGAAGGACGCTGGATTCACAGGCAGATGTAAGAGTAGAGGATTTTTACGAAGGCTTCAAGGATTTAGGTTTTTTAAGAAAAATATACGTTTGGGCCCAGAAGGGGTTTTTCGATATTTATGAGCAGATTAAGAATTTTACCTTTGTTTTTGTCAGGTTCCTGAGATATCTGCACAATGGGGTATTGCCTACTTATTTGGTTTGGTCCCTTTTAGGGATGATGGGTTTGTTTTGGGTATTTTTTAAGTAAGATGTTAGAGTTAAATTTGCTTCTAATTTTTATGATTCTGGCGAGTTTAATTGCGTTGGAGGTCAAAGATTTGCTCTCCAGTGTAGTGGCTGTAGGCGCAGGAGGGCTTGCTTTGAGTATGTGCTTTTTGATACTCAAGGCCCCAGATTTAGCTATAACCCAGTTGGTAGTAGAGATTTTATGCCTGATAATCTTAATAAGGGCTACCATAAGGGTTGATTTGCCTTTTTCTACGAGTGGGAGGTGGCTGTTTAATACCCTTGTAAGTTTCATATTTTTAGGGGTCTTTTTGTATTTGGGATACATCGCTTTGAAGGATCTGCCTGGTTTTGGCCATCCTTTGATGAGGGTTTCAAAGTTCTACGTCGAGGAGGGCCTTAAAAAAACAGGGGCAGCAAATCTGGTAACTTCTGTAATTTTGAATTTCCGTGCCTATGATACTTTAGGAGAGGCCACAGTGTTATTTACAGCGGTTATAGGGGTTTTAGCCATTATGAGAGCCAAGGGCAGGAAGAAGCCACAAGAGGAAGATGAGGATGAATTCTGATAAAGGCATGACCCTCATTGTTAAGACCATTACCCGCTTGACCGTAGGTTTAATTCTCCTCTACGGGATATACATTGTTCTGCATGGACATCTTTCTCCGGGTGGAGGTTTTGCCGGAGGAGTAATCATTGCCCTTTCTTTTATCCATCTTATGCTTGCTTTTGGCAGGGATGAGGCTTTGAAGAGGCTGTCCAAGAATTTTGTTTCTATTCTGGAAAACACAGGGGCGCTCCTTTTCCTGTTGATATCTATTCTTGGGTTTGCAGGCGGTTATTTCTTCTACGATTGGTTTAAGAAGGGCAGGCCCTTTCACCTATTTTCTGCAGGGACCATTCCTTTTTCCAATATAAGTATTTCTCTAAAGGTTTCTATGGGGTTGTTTGCTGTATTTTTTGTGCTGGTATCTTTTAAATATTTGAGCAGGAAAAAATGATTACTTATTTTTTATGCTTGGTCCTTTTCTGTATAGGCCTCTATGGAATTTTGCGCAAAAGAAATATCATAAAGATTGTTGTTTCCATCGTCATCTGCGAGTATGCGGTAAACCTCTTCTTTATCCTCTTTGGTTATAGGATAGGTGGGCGTGCGCCTATCCTTTCTTCTACTGAGGATATTTATAATGTAGTCGACCCTCTTCCTCAAGCAGTGGTGCTCACTTCTATCGTTATAGGTTTGGCTACCACGGCTTTAATAGTGGGCATAGCCATAAGGCTTTACGATAAATATAAGACTTTCGATATTACCAAGATAAGAAAACTCAAGGGTTAATCAGATGGGTAATTTCTATCCGCAAATTCTTCCTCTGTTTGTGGTCATACCCTTAGCAGGGGCGTTTCTTATTTCTTTAGGAGGCAGGTTTTTGAAATGGCTGCCTGACTGGTTGGCAAATATTGTGAGTGCAATCCTTCTTGTCTTTTCCTTCCTGCTTCTGGGCTTGAAGAGTGCAGTC
>CAYNIO010000107.1:0-4059 GCA_964397495.1 uncultured Planctomycetia bacterium | reverse complement strand
AACAGATAAATTCTATAAGGAAAGCCACCTATGCCCTGGCTGAAGGGTTAAAGATTAAGGGTTTAATGAATGTGCAATACGCTATAAAGGACAGCAATCTCTATGTATTAGAAGTCAACCCCCGGGCTTCGCGCACCATACCTTTTGTTTCCAAAGCCATAGGCGTTCCTCTGGCAAAACTTGCCACCAAAGTTATGTTAGGCAAATCTCTTAAAGAGTTAGGCTTCGCTCAGGAGGTTGTGCCTCCATATTTTTGCATAAAAGAGAGCGTCTTTCCTTTTAATAGGTTTCCCGGTGTGGATATAATTCTAGGCCCAGAGATGAAATCTACAGGCGAGGTAATGGGAATCGACTTTGATTTCGGCCGTTCTTACATAAAGAGCCAGTTAGGGGCTTACCAGAACCTTCCCCTTAAAGGAAACGTTTTTATAAGCGTGAAAGACAAAGACAAGCGCAAAATTGTCTTTGTGGCTAAGAGAATAAAAGATTTAGGGTTTAACATCCTGGCCACAGAGGGGACGGGCCAAATTCTTAAGAGGCAGGGAGTAGAAGCCCAGATACTTCCTAAACTTTCTGAAGGAAGGCCCAATATCCTGGACTACATAAAAGATAACAAAGTTCACCTCATAATAAATACTCCTTCAGGAAGGATACCCCGCAAAGACGAAGTGGTAATAAGGAGCCAGGCCATCCTTCACAATATACCCTGTATTACGACTGTTTCAGGCGCAGAGGCCTCAGTTACAGGGATAGAAGCGCTCCTTAAAGAAGGTTTGGATGTGCGCCCTCTGCAGGATTATCACAGGGTTTTAAAGAGTTAATGGAGTATTCAATAGTAGTCCCTCTGTATAACGAAGAATATAATTTGCCCCTCCTCAATAAGGAGCTTTTAGAGGTTATGCAGACTGTGGGTTCTTCCTACGAGATAATCTATGTAGACGACGGTAGCACCGACCGCTCTTTAGAAGTTTTAAAAAAACTGAAAGGAGAAAACCCTGTTATAAAAATAATTTCTTTTAAGAAAAATCAAGGGCAGAGTTGCGCCCTCTTTGCAGGATTCAGAGAGGCAGGGGGGGAGTTTATCATTACCTTAGACGCAGACCTACAGAACCCTGCGCGGGAAATCCCCAGGCTTTTAAAATATCTGCCAGACTTTGACTATGTAGCCGGCATAAGAATAAAGCGTAAAGATTCCTTTTTGAAGAAGACCTCTTCGCGCATCGCTAGATTAGCGCGGAGGCTTATCTTAGGGGATATTACTCAGGATACGGGTTGTGCCCTGAAGGTTTTTAAAAGAGAAATTTTATCCACAACGCCTTTCTTTAAGAATTTCCATAGATTTTTTACATTTCTGGTAAGAAGCCAGGGATTTAGGATGCTCGAGATCCCCGTGGAGCATCGTCCTCGCAAGAGGGGTTCGTCTAAATACTCTATATGTAAGAGATTTAGAGAGGGCTTGTTTGACCTCGCAGGCGTATTCTGGCTAAAAAGGAGGCTCCTTAGTTATGAAACTAAATGTAAATGTTGAACTTCTCTGGATAATTTTGGGTTTTCTTGGCCAATTTCTATTTTTTCTGCGCTTCTTCTTTCAATGGTTAGCCACAGAACGGAAAAGAGAAAGTGTAGTCCCGGTATGTTTCTGGTATTTTAGTATCGTTGGAGGGGTTTTGCTTCTGTGTTATGCTATCTACAGGAAAGATCCAGTCTTCATTTTAGGCCAGAGCATGGGGGTGCTTATCTATGCCAGAAATCTTTACTTCATCTACCGTAAAAAGAAGTAGTCCTTATATTCTCTTTTTCTTTTTATCCCTAATTTTATATCTTCCCTCGGTATTTTTTAGGGATATGTTTCCTCCGGATGAGGTGCGCTCCCTTTTTATCGCAAAGAACCTCAAGACCTTTCACGATTTCCTTTTCCCCCCTTATGCAGGAGAGATTTACTTTCAGAAACCGCCCCTTTATTTGTGGATACTGCATTTTTTAAGCAAAGCCCCATTTAAGAACATTTTGCTTCTTCCCATAATTTTTAATGTTTTTATTGCCTCCTTCATAGCCAGTACAAATTACCTCTTTTTAAAAGAGGATGAAAGTTGGGCCAAACTTTCCAGCCTAATTCTCCTTGTCCTGCCAATTTTTTATGGATTGAGCGTTATAGTGAGGATGGATTTGTTTTTTCTTTTCTTTATATATTTAGGATTTTATTTTTTTTCACAAGGTTTAAAGAAGGAAAGCGCGTTTTATCTGCTGTTCTCTTCTATTCTTGGTTTCTTAAGCGTTTTCACCAAAGGGGGTTTGGGGATAATTTTCCTTTTTGTTTTGGAGTTAGGGTGGACTTTTCTTAACAGGAGAGGGTTTCTTAAGGCCTTGACGGTGAATTTGGGGAGTTTATTTCTTGTAGGCCTTTGGCTTTTTTCTTTCTCTCTGCTGGAGCCAAATTATTTAAGGACCATGCTCTTTGAGCAGACTTTACACAGAGGTTTTTCTGCATCCACTCATATAGGAGGCTTTTTTTATTATCTCCCATTTCTGGTAATCCTTTTTTTTCCGTGGTCGTTCTTTGGTTGGGGCTATTTTTTTGTCAGAGGGCCTTCTTCCCTGAAAGAAAAATTCTTTATATTTTGGCTCATAGCAGGCTTTTTGATTTTAAGCATTATCCAGACAAAACTTCCTATATATCTTTTGCTGTTAAGCATACCTTTTGCAGGGTTAAGCGCAAAGTTTATTCTCCTTCCCCGCGCAGGCCTTTTTAAAAAATGGATATTTTGGTCGACTGTAGTGTTGATGGCTATTTTCTCTTTAGGGGCTTATTTCTACTTCCTCGTCCACAACAAAGAGATTTTGCCTGAATGTGCAGGTTGGGGTCTGGTTCTGGTTCTGGGGGCGTTGATATTTTCCTTGAGAGGGGATTTTCAGAGAAAAATCAGGGTTTTATTTATTTTCTGGGCATTGCTGCTTGAGAGTATAAATTTTTTGTATATGCCCTATGCCAGCAAAATTCAAGGCCTGCAGAGAATTGCTACCACCTTAAAGAAATTTAAACGAGATTTCAAAAAGGTCTATGTGACAGAAGAAACTCTTCTGGGGCTTAGCCTCTACAATTTAAGCAGGCCTGTAATATTTACTCAAGAAGTTCCTTCCGAGGGCTCTTTTTTTATTTTGATTTCTAAGTATAATAAGAATGTTCCTTCGGAGTTTAAGTTTATATCTGAGGTGAGAAAATACCGCCTTTATTACAAGGATGGCTAAACGCATCACAGTCCACACGCAAAAGAGGGAGGAGTTTGTGGATATTACCTCTTTGGTAGAGGGCCAGATTAAAATTAAAGAAGGACTATGCTTTCTATACTGCCCCCATACTACCTGCGCTTTGACTATAAATGAAAATGCCGACCCCTCAGTGAGGAAGGATATCGTATCTACCCTAAAGAAAATCGTTCCTGATAATTTGAATTATTCTCATCTTGAAGGCAATTCCCCTGCCCATATTAAATCCTCCCTTTTGGGGAATTCTCTGATAATTCCTGTGGAAGAAGGAGGCCTTCGTCTGGGTAGATGGCAGGGGATATTTTTGTGCGAGTTTGATGGGCCTCGCACAAGAGAAGTTTGGATAAAGACCCTTCAAGGGTAAAGGGGGTGAAACTATGCCCGAACTCCCAGAGGTAGAGACCATAAGGAGAGATTTGGAGAAGGCAATATTAGGCAAGAAAATAAAAGATGTGTTCATCAAGGCCTCTAAGGTAATAAAAGAGCCTTCTCCCAGAAGATTCAAAGAGGCTTTGATTGGGGAAAAAATAGAGCAAATTTTAAGGAAGGGCAAGGTTTTGGTTTTTAAATTGAGAGAGGACAAATTCTTAATAATTCATTTAAGGATTTCTGGGTGGCTGTTATATGGAGAACCTGAAGATAATGCCAGGGTTTCTTTTCTTTTTGAAAACAAAAGATACCTCAATTATATGGATACCCGCCTTTTGGGAGAATTGCGCTTAAGGACTGATTACCAGGATTTGCCTTTCATAAGGGAGTTGGGTCCTGAGATATTCGAGATTTCTTTGGAGGAAT
>CAYNIO010000106.1:0-4080 GCA_964397495.1 uncultured Planctomycetia bacterium | reverse complement strand
TCGTAAAATAAACCTGCCTTTTTAAGTTTTTCTAAAAATACAAGAGATTCCTGCGCACTATAGCCTTTATTCATATTTGTGAGGACTTTGTCGGAGAAAGATTCTATCCCTATAAAAAGGTTCATGCAGCCTGCTTCCTTCATTAATTTTAACAATCCCAATTCCATAGAAGGCTTTACTGACATTTGGGCCTCCCAGTGAAAATCAATTCTTCTTTTAATGATTTTAAGAAGCAACTTTTCTAAATAGTCTGGATTATGGTTAAACATTGAATCTTGAAAACTCAAAAATTTTTTATGGGGCATATTGTTTTTTATAAACTCCAACTCTTCTATGATATATTCCACGGGAAAAGAGACAACTTTTTTATACAAAAAGCATTCGCTGCAGAATAGACATCTTTTAGGGCAACCTTTTGAGGTAAGCAAGGGGATAAAAGTGTAGATATCAAGGTCAAATTGCGAAAAATCGCATAAAGGGAAGTAGTCAAAGTTTTCCAATTCTTGATATATAAATACCCTCCCTTCAGGCTGTCTTCCCTCTAAAATATTTTCTAAAGGCAGGAAGCCTTCTCCTACTACAAAAAAATCTTGAGGGAATTCTTCTCTCAGGCTTTCCAGACGGTCCCTATAGAACTCGAAGAGGATTTGTGGCCCTCCAAAAATTAGTTTTTTTTCGCTTTTTTCTTTTAAGAGGCGGGCAAATCTTAAAGTAAAAGGCCAATTTTGTGAAAAACAGGACAACCCTACAAATTTTGCTTTAGATGAACGCACAATATCAATGAACGGTTCTAATTCTCTTTCACATAATCCCTGAGGGTAGTTTTTAGGGTTCCATTTTTTCTTGGGGAGATTTCTTTTTCTGTATAACAAGAGATTGACATCGAGAATCTTCAGAAGAAATCTATGCTTAAGATACTGGTACAGGAATTCCAAGCCCAGATGAGGCGTCTTTAGCCAATAAAAGGGAAGATTGACCAAGATTATATCTGCGCGAGAAAGTTCTTGCATTTGCTTATTATTCTATTATAATTTCAAAATATCTCAAAAAATCGCCTTTATAAATTCTGATGGGTTTCATACTAATTTTTGCCACTCTTGCAGCGGGCAGTTTCATAGGTTGGTCCATAGGGGCCAATGATGCTGCTAACTGCGTGGGCGCAGACGTTGGCTCACGCAGGATGACTATAAATCAAGCCATTTTAATAACCTGCGTTTTTAGTTTCTTGGGCGCAATTCTTATGGGGCACAATGTAATAAAAACCGTAGGGAAAGGCATAGTTCCTCTTGATAAACTTGATTTCAATGTATCTTTGGTAGTGGCTTCGTCTGCCTGTTTTGGCGCAGGGTTATGGGTTCTTCTGGCAACATATTTTAAATTGCCAGTTTCAACATCTCATTCCGTCGTAGGTGCAGTAGCAGGGGCAGGTTTAGCTTTAGGAACGCCTGTAGTCTGGAAGAAACTTTTCGATATATTCATCTGTTGGGTACTTACCCCTGTGGGGTCAGGTATCATTGCTTTTTTGATATATCGGCCTATAAGAAGGATGTTTTACACATTTATTCCCAGAAAAATAGGCGATTATATCTTAACCTTTCTTATCTATGGCACCAGCATATACCTTGCCTTCACCTGGGGCGCTAATGATGTGGCCAATGTTACAGGAGTGCTCGTGGGTTCGAGGATTTTTACCCCTTTGGGAGCGTCAATATTCGGAGGATTGGCTATAATGCTGGGAGTAACCACCTGGGGATACAGGGTAATCCAAACCGTAGGATTCAGAATTACCAGACTTCTTCCTTTGATGACCGTCGTAGCAGAAATAGCCTCAAGCATAAATATCCATGTTTACACCCTTATAGGAATTCCTGTATCTACTTCCCATTCTATAGTGGGAGCAGTTTTTGGGGTAGGATTTGCCCGGGGCAGAAGATTTATCCTTCAAAAAACTATCATCAGGGACATAATCCTTGCCTGGAGCATCACTCCTTTTTTTGCAGGGGCTGTGTCTTTTATGATTATGAAAATTTTGTTGTGGGCGAAGGTTATTTAGAAAGGGGGGGTAAAAAATGATGAGAGAATTTGGCAATATATTTGGATGGTTGGGGAGAAAACAAGAACAGGTTATACTTAAAGACGCCCAATCCCATATAGATGTAACCTATGATACGGTTGTAAACTTCAAAAATGCCATTGATTCGTATATAAAGGGCGATTTGGAATCCAAGAAAAAATTTATAGACAAGGTAAATGAGTGCGAAAAAGAAGCGGATAGCATCCGCTCTCGGATGGTGGACTTGCTTTCAGAAAGCCCACTTCTGCCTCCTGACAGAGAAGATTTAATGCATTTTGTAAAATCGCTTGACCGCATTACTGACTGGACTAATGGAGCCGCCAGGCTTTTGGTATTTCTTGAGGAGAAAATGTCCCAGGATATTATGGACAACCTCTCTGTAGCCACAGATATTATTTTTGAATGCATATCTAAACTGAAAAGTGCAGTGCACGCCCTGTTAAAGAATGATTTGTCCGAAGCCATAAAAGATACGCATGAGGTGGACAATTTAGAGACACGCGCTGACGACCAAAAGCAGATTCTCATTGAAAAGATAGTCCATTCCCAACTGGGTGGTCCAAAGCTTCTAGTAATCTACAATATTGCCGAGTACCTGGAAGGTATTACCGACAGGATGGAGGATGCAGCAGATTTCATCAGAACCGTGGCAATAAAGTCTAAATAAACTACTTATACTTTTTTAAAGTATATAAAACTTGTGAATTCTCTTCAAAATTTTCTGAGAGCCAAGATTTAACTATCTGAGATTTGTATTTTTTCCAAAGATAAATATAATTCTCCCATCCCACAACACTCCCCTCTCTATTTATCCAGCGGGGGTTTTTATTGTATTGCAAGATGCCGTCAGGAAATACCCCCTGAGGAATAACTTTGTAAGTCCAGTAATTCCAGTGGAATTGGAATTCCCTGAATATGTTTAAAATATCTTTAAGGTAAGTTATCTCTCCAAAGCATGTAGCGCATCTAAAGTTCACTCCAAATTCTCCCACATGTATAGGCACCTTGTATTCCTGGGATATTTTTTTATACCCATAGATAAAATCTTTGAGACTCTTTTTATTCCAGAATTTGTTTCCAATTTTTCCCGGGTATTTTAATCCTCTCACAAGATTAAAAACAAATTCTAGAGGGACATATATATGGACACTAAAAATTATATTATTACCAGATGCCAGGGTTGTTATACCTTTTATGTCCTGTGCCCAAAGATTGGGCTCTACGAATAGAATTCTTGATTTATCTATTTTATGAATTCTTCTAATGGCCTCTTTATACAAACTTACCAAAAGTCTGTTTTTGCTTTTGGGCAATACAGGTTCATTCATAAGGTCAAAACCGGCAACAAAAGGTTCGTCTTTCAGGAAATCTGCCAGGAATTCCCAGAGTTTGAAGAAATTTTTTTGGTGTTTTTCTGATTCCCAAAATAGGGGTGTGAAATCAGCGTCAGAATGCCATTCGCCATTTTGTGAACCGCTTACTGCATGCATGTCGAAAAGAACGTAAAGGGAGTATTTTCTTGCCCATCTGAGTATTTTTCTGAAGATTTTTAAACCTTTGTCTTTGTATTTCAGGGGGTTTGACGCATCCCCGAATAACTTATAATTGAACGGTATCCTCAGGAAATTGAAACCCCAGGATTTTACTCTTCTGAAATCTCCCTCATTTATAAAATTGCCTCTGAATGACCTTTCAAATTCTTCTAAGGCGCAGGCGCTATTTTTCTCTTTAAAATTCCTTTTGAAGCGGTATTCAGGTATATTCCTTCCCCCCAAGATGTAGCCTTCCATAAGAAGCCATCCTCCAAAGTTTACCCCCCTGAGAAACAACGACTTGTTGTTTGAAGTTTTAATATCTGTATTTTCTATATAGAGAGTACTCATAATTTTTGTCCTTAATTTTAAAGTATTTTAACATGGTTTCTGCATTCTTCAACTTCCTATAACTTTACCTTTTAATTTTACCTTTTAAGCCAGGCTTATTTGGTAAAATTATCAAAATAAGTT
>CAYNIO010000105.1:0-4156 GCA_964397495.1 uncultured Planctomycetia bacterium | reverse complement strand
TGTAATCTATTTGTAGGACGTCCCCACCCGAGGATTATCCTCTCCAAACTGCCGAATTAGCTCTTTCAATATCTCCTTTCGGGCCTTTCCTGACTGCAAACCTTCCTTAATTAAACTATACGCGCCGAATAATGGCGAAGGGCCAATCTCTGAAGCAAAAGTCCCCACACCCTCATTCCAGACAAAAAGAGAAAATAATTCATCCAGCTCTTCAATAGTAACTCCTGAAGCATAGGCCTTTACCAATTCCCTTGTCGCCTGTCTGAATCTTCTCGCCCCTACGGCATTAGATAAAGAAAGTAAATACATATTCTTTTGTTCAATAACCGCTTTATCATTATTCCATATTAATTTCCAGAAATTTGCCGTAATACGGGCAAGCTCTTTATCAATACGAACAAAATTAACTAAAGCAGTAGGTTTAAGCGGTGATTCTAAAGACATAAGCACCTCCTGTCATCAAGCCTTTTCCCCTAAAGCCCTATTAAGCATAAAGAACCCTCCTGAATCCGGAGTTATTCTTTTGAGCTTAGTTAATATATCGGACGCATTCTTTTCCTCTTCAACCTGCTCGGTTATAAACCACTGCAGAAATATCTGAGCGGCATTATCATTTACCTCCTTCGCCAGAGAATAAAGGTTGTTTATCATCTGTGTCACCTTCTTTTCGTGCTCTAAGGTCTTTTCAAACACATCCAAGGCTGACTTGAATTCAAACGGAGGCTTAGGGATTTCCTTAAGGGCAACCCTCTCGCCTCTATCTGACAAAAACTGAAAGAATTTCATCGCGTGCTCAAATTCCTCGCTGGCCTGTTTTTTTCATCCAGTTGCTAAACCCCGAAAGCCCCTCATATTCAAAATAGGCAGACATGGAAAGATAAAGATATGCGGAATAAATCTCGTTATTTATCTGCTCATTTAATTCTTCTGTTAATTTCTTATCCATAAAAACCTCCTTATACTTATAGTTGTATTCTAAAGCTATCTAATCTCTGCCGAACTCTGCCACAGGCCGTGAATGTTGCAGTAAGAAAGGGCTAAAATTTCCCCTCCTTTGTCCGCCTTAAATACGGTCTCAACGATGGGCTCGCTATAAACCATACTTGTATTCGGCCCCTGTGCTGAGGCGCCGTGGCAGGAAAATTCATACCTTCCTATCTGACAAGGGAACTTTTCACCTTCAGGCAGAAAATAAACCTCAATCCAGGAAATATGGTGCTCTGTTGTATTGGGATGGGGAATCTCCCTGCCTACGCTTACCTTTACCCTTACCCTATCTTCCTGTTTTTCTGTTTCAATTACGGGAACATGCTTTTCGCCCTTGTAGTCGCCGGATTGTATAATATCGTTAAACATACCGCCTCCTCTCTCTTGTTCTTTATGCCTTAGAATATCCTTCTATCTAACGTATCTTACATGCCGATAACTGCGACTATCAAGCCTCGCTGCCTTCCAACAAAGATGCTGCCTCTATACCTGTATCTGTCAAAGAATAAACTTCTGCTTCTTCCTTTATTAAAGCCTTATCACGAAGTTCGCGCAGTTTTCTGGCAACAAGAGGTGGCGCAAATTGCGCCTCTTGGGCAATTCTTACCTTATCGGCTAAGCCTAAACTCTTTAGAACAGAAAGAATCTTTTGTGCCTCTTTAGACAATTTCTTACCGGGTTCTAAGCAGGGCATATCAACCCTCCGGTTTCCAGACTTTATAAACCTCTCCTGCTATCTCAATACCGGGCTTAAAGGTCTTCTTGCCCGGCTCCCATCCTGCAGGGGCAATCTCATCCGGATGCTCCCTTACATACTGAAAGGCCTTTATCTGCCTTATAAGCTCCTTTACATTCCTGCCCACATTGGGGTAGACGACCTCGACCGCACGCAAAATACCGTCAGGGTCAATAAGAAACCTGCCCCTTACCGCCACTCCTTCATCCTCATCGTAAACCTCATATTTTCTTGCAAGTTCGGCCTTAGGGTCAGCGACCATGGGAAACTTAACAACCTTAATCAAATCCGACGTCTCATGCCAGACCTTGTGTGAAAAAACAGTATCTGTGCTGACAGATAAAACTTCGACATTCATCTTCTGAAGCTCGTCATAAACTCTGGCAACAAAATTTATTTCCGTGGGGCAAACAAAGGTAAAGTCTGCTGGATAAAAACACAAAACCACCCACTGCCCTCTGTAATCCGAAAGTTTAACGGTATCTACACTCTTTTCCTCAGGAAAATAAGCCTGCGCGGTAAAATCCGGTACTTCTTTGCCAACCATTAACATTTTCTCCTCCTTTTAAACTGCCTCAACCTCTTTTACCTCGGGAATCTGCTCTTTTAGTCTGCGTTCGATTCCCAATTTAAGGGTGTATGTGCTCATAGGACAACTTCCGCAGGCACCCTTTAACCTTACCTTAACGATGCCGTCGTCTGTCAGTTCTACAAGCTCTACATCTCCTCCTTCCATTTGAAGCATGGGCCTTATCTCGTTGAGTGCCTTTTCTACTTTTTCCTTCATTGTAATACCTCCTTTGTTTGACATAGACATTCTGCGCTTGAACATTAATATTCTTTAAACCTCTCTCCTTTCGCACCGCAGACAGGGCAATATTCTGGCAAGTCTCCTTCTTTTGTATAACCGCACACAGGACAAATGTAAATCCTCGAGACTTCGATGTCTCTTGCGGCATCCACAGCGTCTTTTGCCTTCTTGTACATCTGAACATGTATTTTCTCAGCCTCTATGGCATAATGCATTGCCTTCTGGGCCTCACTCTCGCCCTGCAGCTTTGCCACTTCGTTGTACGCAGGATACATCTCCTCAACCTCGAAAGACTCTCCCGCAATTGCCGTCTCTAAATTATCTTGTGTACCCCCAATGCCTCCGAGCGCCTTTAAGTGGTTCCTGGCATGGACCTCCTCAGCATACGCTATGGCCCTAAAAAGCCTGGCAACATTGGATTTGCCATCCTTTTCTGCCGCCTCAGCGAAAATCAAATACTTCATATGCGCCTGCGATTCTCCCGCAAAGGCATCCTGAAGGTTTTTCCGGGTCATCTTATGCATGGCAACACCTCCTATTACTTACAGCAACATTAATACCCAAGAAATTTCTCTGTCTTAATTTTGTTTTTATCGGTGTCTAATTCTTCAAAAAGCCCTGTTATCGCCTCTACCATCTTAGGAGGCCCAAAGACAAAATTCATCCCCTCGTTAAATCTATCCTTATACTGGGACAGAAAATCTAAATCAATAAAACCTTTCCTTATGCCTTGCTCCTGGGGTTCATCGGAAGAAATTAAATAAATAACATCCATCGGCAAGTCCCTTCTAAGAGTGTCCAACTTCTCCCTGAAGGCAATCTCTTCTTTATTCCTATTGCTGTAAATCAAAAATACCTCAGGTCTTAAACCCTTCTCGTGTATATACTCTAACATAGAAATAACCGGCGTAATGCCGATACCTCCGATAATAAAGCCAATCTGTTTATATTCTTCTTTGAAAACACAATTTCCCAGGGGCAACTTAAAAAGGACCTCTTCGCCTGCCTTTAGCCTTTTTAACCTCTGTGAAAACCTGCTCTCTGAAACTCTCTTTGTAAACTCAATATAATCTTTGGAAGGTGACGAAGAAAAAGAAAGAAAATGCCTAAGGTCTTTGTCTTCAGCGTCGAATATTACCTCCATAAACTGCCCTGGCTCAAATTCCACCTTCCCTTTCGGCCTGAACCTGAAACTAAACACTAAGGGCGTCCTTTGAATCATCTCCAAGAATATCCCCTCTACCTCTTTTATTATATCCGTCATAACTTCAACTTCGCTATTAAATCTTTAGCCAATGCCTCCAATTTTTTAAAGTCTTCGTTGTAAGCAGGGCCCTTAACTGCAAATTCGCCTGTAAACTCTAATCCCAAAGGGGTAAATATCTTTCTCATTTCAGAAAGAGCCGACTCTGCCCACCCAAAAGATGACAATAACAAGGCATATTTTAAAGGAGGCCGAAGGGCTTTAACCAGGTGTGCCGCATAAATACCCAAAGGATGCATACCTCCTAATACCGTAGGGGTACCAAAAACAACTGCCTTAGAATCCACAAGTTCAGCACAGATATCTCCAATGTCGGCATTCTCTAAATTAAAACGGCGGTACTTTACACACCTATCAA
>CAYNIO010000104.1:0-4240 GCA_964397495.1 uncultured Planctomycetia bacterium | reverse complement strand
AACCTTTTTATAGGGATAGAATCTTTCTCCGACAGAGTGCTTACAAACATGAATAAAGGCTATAGTGTGCAGGAATCTCTTGTATTTTTAGAAAAACTTAAAAAGGCAGGTTTATTTTACGAGATAAGTTTAATAGTAGATTTTCCCACAGAGACAGAAGAAGATTTCTTTGACACACTAAAGGTTATAAGGGGCAACAAAAGCGTCATTCCCAAAGTGGCCCAGATAAATTCTTTTATCCCCTATACCCCTTCCTTATGGGCAAGGAATAACCATTCTCCTCCTGCAGAAAAAACAAACTCAGGCAGGTTAAAGAAAATCCTGGAGGTGTTAGAAGAGGAGAAGATAAAGTATAACCCTGAATTCATAGACAACCTTTGCCCTTTATGAAGAATATACGCACCATCCACACTCATAGGGCCCTTTCTCCCACGCAGATATCTATTGGTTCTTGTGTAATAAATCCCTACAGGGGCTGCACCATAGGCTGCGTATACTGCTATGCTAAAAATAATAAAGTTTTCAGAGGCAAAGCCAATAATTGGGGGAAATTCTTAGAGGCTAAAATAAACATCCCTGAAATTCTGGAAAGTGAATTGAATTCAATTACCCCCCCGCGAGTTCTTATAGGCTCAGTATGCGAGCCTTTTGTAGTAGAAGAAGAAAAGTTTCGCCTTACGCAGAAGATTCTGGAGATACTTAATTCGCGCAGAATACCTTACACTATACTTACTCGTTCCTTAAGAGTAAAGAATTATCTTAGAATTATAACGCGTAATCGCCAAAACAAAGTTTACTTCACTGTAAACTTCCTGAATTTTGAAGCGAAGAGGAAGTTTGAACCTTTTATAGACTATACTCTTCAAGAATTAAAAGATCTGTTTGAAAATTTCAGGAAAGAGGAGTTGGATTTTCGCATCCACATCAGCCCCTATATTCCCTTTATAGTCAAGCCTGAAGAAGTAATGGAATCTTTCTTGAAATATACCCAGGATTTTTTCGTAGAAGTTTACAACCCCTTAATGGGTTCGTGGATTAAGGTAAAAAATATCCTCAAGCAACATTTTCCTGAATATGCCAACAAGATTATATGTATTTTCGAAAATAAAAAGGACTATGGAGAGTTTGCTGAAAATACGCAAGAATATCTGAAATTTTTAGAGCGGAAATTCGGAATAAAATTGCTCTATTTTATTCCTGAATACCATAGTTTTTACCACAAGGGCATAGCCTACGAAAATATGGAGAAGTGCAGAAGAAAACTTGAACCTTGAAGAATAATACCTTAAAATAGGGAGACTTATGACAAGAATATGCCTTGCCCAGATTAACCCCACCGTAGGAGACCTTGAAAATAATTTTCTTAAAATCGTCAAGGCCTTAAACATTGCTTCCCGCAAAGGAGCGGATATCGTCATTTTTCCTCAACTCGTGCTTACCGGATACCCCCCGGAAGACCTTCTTTTGCATAGCGATTTTATAAATGCTTGCAATAAGCACATAAAAAAAATCGTGCCCTACACCAAAAACATAACGGTTCTTTTAGGTGCGCCGCATAAAGAAAAAAGCAACCTCTATAACTCCTGCTATGTGATTCAGAATAGGCGCTTAAAATACATCTATAAAAAGATATTCCTTCCCAATTATGCGGTATTCGATGAAAAAAGGTATTTTGTGCCTGGAAACGAAATACCTTTTTTAACCAATAAAACCTTACGTTTCACTATCACTATCTGCGAGGATATGTGGGCCAGGGAAAGCCCCCTGCTTCAGGAAATTTTTTCAGGCAAGGCCCACCTGATATTCAACTTGTCTGCTTCGCCCTTCTATAGGGGCAAATTCAAGCTGCGCCAGGAACTTGCCTGCGCGTGGGCATTTAAAACTAAAGCCTGCATAGTCTACTGCAATTTAATAGGCGCCCAGGATGAACTTGTATTCGACGGAAGAAGTTTTGTCATTTCTCCCCAGAAAAGAGTGATTGCCCAAGGTAAGTCTTTTGAGGAGGATTTATTGTTTGTAGATGTAAAAATCTCTAAACCCATCCTTCCAAAAGATATTTACGCCTCGGAATTCGTCATTACAAATGTGAAACTTGAAGATTTCAAGAAACGCAGAAAAAAATGCATTCTTCCAAGATTGCCCAAACCCCTCAGCCAAACCCAAGAGGTTCACCAGGCTTTAGTACTGGGGATAAAGGACTACGTTTCTAAAAATGGCTTTAAAAAAGCAGTAGTTGGCCTAAGCGGAGGGATAGACAGTTCCCTCACCTGTGTTTTAGCCTGTGATGCTTTAGGAAAAGAAAATGTTATAGGGGTATCTATGCCTTCGCAGTATTCTTCCTCACATTCCTTAGAGGATGCAAAAAAATTAGCAGATAACCTGGGAATAAAGTTCTACGTCCTTCCCATAGAAGAAATTTTTGAAAGTTATCGCAATACCTTAAACAAACATCTAAAACACCTGAACGATACAACTTTTCAGAATATCCAGGCACGCATCCGGGGAAATATCCTTATGGCTTTTTCTAATAATTTTGGCTGGATAGTTCTAACGACCGGTAATAAATCCGAGATGAGTGTAGGCTATTGCACCCTCTATGGAGATACTGCAGGAGGTTTTGGAGTGTTAAAAGACGTTACGAAAAATTGGGTTTACAAACTTGCAAGATACAGAAACAAAATCTCCGGATTTGCGCTCATACCTTCAAGGGTATTAAAAAAGCCTCCCAGCGCCGAATTGAAACCCAATCAGACAGACGAACAGGAGTTGGGCCCATATAAAACTTTGGATAAGATACTCGACCTTTACATTGAGAAGAATTTGGACCTTGAAAGCATTGTGGAAAAAGGATTTTCCCCGGAGCACACAAAAAAAATCATTAGGCGCATAGATACCAATGAATACAAAAGGCGCCAGTCGCCTCCGGGGATTAAAATTACTCCCCGTAGTTTTGGCAAGGACAGAAGGATGCCCATTACCAACAGGTTTCTTCCTTGATATGGCACATTCACACCTATTGCCAAAATGCCAGGAGGCAGGATTATGATTTACCTTTCCTTTGTGTGGCATATGCACCAGCCATGTTATAGGGATAACCTTACAGAATCACACCACGCCCCCTGGGTCAGGCTTCACGCGGTCAAAGATTACCTGGATATGCTTTTGGTCCTTGATGAATTCCCGCAAATAAAACAGGTTTTCAATCTTACCCCTGTTTTAGTGGAACAATTAGAATATTTAGAAAAAGGCGAAGAGGATTATTACCTCAGAATAAGCAGAAAAAAAGCCCAGGAGTTAACCGACAACGAACGCAATTTCCTGATGGAAAATTTTTTTTCCTGTAATCCCCAAAGGATTATCGCCATTTTCCCACGTTTCTGGGAGCTCTATAAAAAGAAGGGCCAAAAAAAATTTTCTGACCAGGAAATATTAGACCTGCAGGTTTTATTTAATCTTTCCTGGATAGACCCTTACTTCAGGTGGAAAGACCAGCGACTGAAAGAACTTTGTATTAAAGGGAGGTATTTTTCAGAAGACGAGAAAAAATATGTGCTTCAATTCCACGCAAAAATTATAAAAGACATCATTCCCAAGTACCAAGACTTTCTAAAGAGAGGACAGATAGAAATCACAACCTCGCCTTTTTATCATCCTATCCTGCCCTTGCTTTATTCCACAGACATAGCCCAACAGCCTACCCCAGAAATCAACCTCCCTCAAAATAAATTTTCTTTCCCTCAGGATGCCCATAGCCAGATACGGGAAGGAAAGTTTTATATAGAAAAGAAACTTAATTGTTCCTTGAAAGGAATGTGGCCATCAGAACAGGCGGTATCCACGCAAATACTACCTTACTTTGCCCAGGAAGGCATAGAGTGGATTATAACTGACGAGGAAATACTCTTTAAATCTTTGGGCAGGTCGCGCAGAACCGCCTCCACATTATACCAGCCCTATTGTATAACTACCCCAAAAGGGAAAGTGAATATAGTTTTCAGGGACAGGAGCCTTTCAGACCTTATCGGTTTTGTTTACCACAAGATGAAAGAGGAAGATAAGACCAAGGAGCAACTCATGCAGGAAGTGGCAGAAATGCGCCAGAGAATTGCTGAGTTGGAAGCATCAGAAGCCGAGATTAAGCGCCTCTGGGAAAAGGAGCGCAAGACAAGGGCTTGTCTGGAGAGCAGCCTGGCAAGCGCCCCCGATGGCGTGGTGCTGTTGGATGAACAGGGAAGGTTCT
>CAYNIO010000103.1:0-4279 GCA_964397495.1 uncultured Planctomycetia bacterium | reverse complement strand
TGTTACATATTACATACTCTTTCTGGTCAGGAGGAAAAGGCCAAAGCCAATTTAGAGGCGAAGATTAGGGCCAATAATATGCAGGAGTTGATTGACCAGATAATTATACCCAAGGAACAGGTCCATGAGGTAAGGCGGGGCAAGAAGATCATAATGGAGAGGAAGTTCTTTCCCGGTTATCTTTTAATTCATATGGAAATGAATGACCAGACCTGGCTATTTGTTAAGACTACACCAGGAGTAGCAGGCTTCATCGACGCAGGGAAAAGGCCTGTGCCTCTTCCTGAAGAGGATGTGGAGAGGATAAAAGAGAAACAGGAAGTTTCCCAGGTTAAGCCTCCTCCAAAGATAACTTTTGAGAAGGGTGAGTCAGTAAGGATTGTAGAAGGACCTTTTGTAAATTTATCAGGGGTTATAGACGAGGTAAATGTAGAGAGGGGTAAACTTAAGGTGAGTGTTTCTATATTCGGGCGTTCTACCCCCATAGAGCTGGAATTCTGGCAGGTGGAGAAGATTTAATATGGCTAAGAAAAAGAAAAAAATCCCTCAAGCTCAGATTAAACTCCAGATTCCTGCAGGCAGTGCTAACCCTGCCCCGCCAGTAGGGCCTGCCCTGGGCCAGCATGGGGTAAATATTATGCAGTTTTGCAAGGCTTTTAACGATGCTACCAAAGGCAAGGAAGGTCTTATTCTTCCTGTGGTGATAAATGTTTATGAAGACAGATCTTTTGACTTTATAATAAAGTCCCCCCCGGCCTCAGTGCTTCTTAAGAGGGCAGCCAACCTTGCCAAAGCCAGTGGGCAGGCAGGCAAAGAGGTTATCGGCCAGGTGACACGCAAACAGGTAGAAGAAATTGCCAAGCAGAAATTAAAGGATTTGAATACCCCAGATTTGCAGGCAGCAATGAAAATGGTTGAAGGGACAGCACGTTCTATGGGGATAAAGGTGGTGGATTGACTATGAGGCATTCTCGGCGCTACAGTCAGGCTTTGGAGTTGCTGGACAGAGAGAAAACTTATTCGCTGAAAGAGGCGGTCCAGGCTCTCAAGAATGTTCCTAAATCAAAATTTGACGAGACCGTAGAGATAAGTTGCAAATTGGGCGTTGACCCAAGAAAATCCGACCAGATGGTCAGAGGCTCAGTAGTTCTTCCTCACGGTACAGGGAGAGAAGTGAAGGTTCTTGTATTCTGTAAGGGCGAGAAAGAAAGAGAGGCGCGGGAGGCAGGGGCAGATTTTGTAGGTTTGGAAGAATACATAAAAAAGATTGAGGGAGGGTGGTTTGATTTTGATTGTTGTATTGCAAGTCCTGATGTGATGAGGGAAATAGGCAAATTAGGTAGGATTCTTGGTCCGCGAGGGCTTATGCCTTCAGGAAAGACAGGGACAGTTACACAGAATATAGCCTTTGCAGTAAAACAGGCAAAACAGGGCAAGGTAGATTTTAAGATGGATAAATTTGGAGTTGTGCATTGCGGGGTGGGCAAGATTTCTTTCCCTGAAGATGGCATAGTAGATAATGCGCGCGCATTCTTGGAGGCGCTTCTTAATTCTAAGCCACCCACGGTAAAAGGCGAACTTATTAAGAGTTGCTATATTTGTACTACTATGAGCCCTTCTTTAAAAGTAGATTGGAAAAATGAGGTTGGGAAGACTAGTTAAAGAAAAACAGGTAAGAACTATTCAGGATTTTTTAGGAGAGAGGCCCTTTTTTTATATGGTAAGTTTCTCCAAGATACCTACCAAAGGATTCAATGCCTTAAGGACGGATTTGAGAAGCAAGGACGCCAAGTTGCTGGTAATCAAGAATAGATTTTTAAAGATATGTTTTAGGAATTTAGGCATAGAGGGTCTGGATGATTTTGTTGAAGGTCCCACGGGCCTGATTCTTTTAGGAGAAGACCCAGTAGGCCCCTCTAAAGTCTTGGTAGATTTCTCCAAAGAATTTGAAGGTCTTAAAATACAGGCCGGATTTTTAAACAATAAAGTTTTAAATAAGTCTGAAGTAGAGGCTCTTTCTAAACTTCCGGGGATAGAAGTTTTGAGGGCGCAGTTGGTAGGTTTAATGAAGTCTCCCATAAATAATATTGTTTATACTCTTAAGAATGTTATCAATAAATTTGTTTGGGCTTTAGATGCTGTAAGGAAAGACAAGGAGGAGAAAGGTTCTGGTTAAAGATTAAGAACAGGAGGTATAGTGATGGACAAAGAGCAAATCCTTGAGGCTATTGAGAAAATGACGGTTCTTGAATTGTCAGAGTTAATAAAAGCCTTGGAAGAAAAATTCGGAGTCCAGGCTCAGATGCCGGTTATGGGGGTAATGCCTCAGGCTGCAGGCGCCGCAGGTGCTGCTGAGGAGGAGGAGAAGACTTCCTTTACAGTAGTTCTTAAAGGTGCTGGGGCTAACAAGATAGCAGTAATTAAGGAGATAAGGGCTATTACTGAACTGGGGCTTAAAGAGGCTAAGGAATTGGTAGACAATGCCCCCAAGCCCGTTAAGGAGAATATTCCTAAGGAGGAGGCGGAAGAAATCAAAAAACGTTTAGAGCAGGCAGGGGCCCAGGTAGAGATTAGTTAGGCGTATGAGGACAAAAACACTTAATCTGGGCAATATCAAAGAGGTATTGCGCATACCCTTTCTTCTAAAATACCAGATATCTTCTTTTAGAGAGTTTCTGCAGGAGGATACGCCTGCCCAGAAGAGGAAGAATATTGGGCTTCAGGAGATATTCCAAGAGGTTTTCCCCATAGAGAGCATAGACGGGAGTTTCCGTTTAGAGTTTGTATCCTATACTTTGGGCAAGCCTAAATATTCCCAGAAAGAATGCAAGAGGCGTTCGCTCACTTACGGCGCGCCCCTTAAGGTGCTTTTGAGATTAATCACCCCCAAGGATATAAAGGAACAGGAAGTTTATTTGGGAGAGATACCTCTCATTACTGATAATGCTTCTTTCATCATAAATGGAGATGAACGCTGCATTGTAAATCAATTACAGAGGTCAAGCGGAGTATTCTTTGAAGAAGATACCCACCCCTCAGGCAAGAAGATATATTTTGGCAGGATAATACCGTTGAGGGGTTCGTGGATGGAATTTAGGTATGATATCCAGGAGACTATTTCCTGCATCATAGATAGACGCAGAACTTTTCCTGCCACCCAGGTTTTAAGGATGTTTGGATTGTCCAGCAACGAGGATATTATTAAGGAATTTAGCGACCGCCGTTATCCAGAGATTCTTAACACCTTCAAAAAGGATTCTACTAAAAGCAAAGAGGAAGCGCTTTTAGATTTTTATAAGAAGATGAGACCCACGGAACCTATAACTTTGGAGGCAGCCAAGATTGTGTTTTCCCGGATGTTTCTTGACAGCCGCAGATACGACCTGGGCAAGGTAGGAAGGTATATTATCAACAGAAAATTGGAAATGGATGTTTCTTTAAGGCATAAGACCTTGGATAAGGATACGGTAGTAAACGTCATAAAATATTTGATAAAGATACGGTATGGAGATGCCCAGTTGGACGATATAGACCACTTGGGAAACAGGCGTGTAAAGACCATAAGCGAACTCTTGCAGAACCAGGTGAGGATTGCTTTAGCCAGGGTTGAACGTATGGTAAAAGAGAGGTTCGCCCTTATACAAGATGTAGCGAATGTAACCACCCAGCATCTTGTCAATGCCAAGGTTTTTCAGACCCAACTTATGGATTTCTTCGGGAGGTCCCCTTTAAGCCAGTTTTTAGACCAGACCAATCCTCTGGCAGAGTTAACCCACAAGAGGAGGCTTACGGCTACTGGACCCGGCGGCCTTTCTCGGGAAAGAGCGGGATTTGAAGTAAGGGATGTCCACCCCTCGCACTATGGAAGAATATGCCCTATAGAGACTCCGGAAGGCCAGAATATCGGACTCATCACTTCTCTTACTACTTATGCCCACGTAGGCAATCTGGGGTTTCTGGAGACGCCTTACCGTAAGGTAGAGAAAGGCAAGGTCACCAATAGGATAGAATACCTTACTGCTGACATAGAAGAGAATAAAGTTATAGCCCAGGCAAATGTCCCTATAGACAGCGAAGGCCGGTTTTTAATGGAGAAAGTTTCCTGCAGGCACAAGGGAAAGTTTCCTGTGGTTTCTCCTAAAGAGGTAGAATATATGGATGTGTCTCCAAAGCAGTTAGTTTCTGTATCGGCAGCCCTCATTCCTTTTTTAGAACACGATGATGCTAACCGTGCTCTTATGGGTTCTAATATGCAGCGCCAGGCAGTGCCGCTGATGGT
>CAYNIO010000102.1:0-4365 GCA_964397495.1 uncultured Planctomycetia bacterium | reverse complement strand
GGTTTTAAATGCCCGCCTTAATGTGCGCCTGCACGGTTTTGAGGACCGGGCTGACATTAGAGGCCCGGCGGATATGTTCTCTTCCTTGGAAGAAGGCGAAATGTTCGATGTCATTGTGGCAGACTGCCCTGTAGATTATGCTGATTACGCAGGCCTGCCCCATTACCTGTCTTGGAATATACACAGCCCCCATAACGGGTTCCTAAGAGGCATACTTGAACATGCAAGAGGGCACATTGCGCCCGGAGGCTATCTCCTGCTTGCCCATGGAAGGGAAAAGGCGGTAAAAGAGGCTGCCGAGGAATATTTCTATTATGCGCAAAGACTTTCCGCAGAGAAAGACTGGCCGGTATTTAAACTTACACCCAAGTTCAGGGTAATTTCTGTAAGGGATATAGAACCCCGGACAGGTGCAACTTGGAGTGTAGATTACCCTTTATTTCCTGCATTGATTAGGCCTTCCTCAGGCAACCAGCCTTATGCAGGGTTAGCCGCAGGCCATATCATCTACCCCTTTGAAGAATTTGCAGGAAAGAAGGCAAGGCCCCAGGTGATCGTCTGGCATGACCTCCATGAGGATTTGGGTGATTTTTGCATAAAGCTTCAAGAACCCAGAGCCTTTAATATAACCAACCCCCTGACAGCGTCCTTATACCTAAACCCTGAGGTTGAAGACGTATATCTTGTGGGCCTTAAATCCCTGAGGGGCTGTTGTGACAGGTGCCTGCAGGATGAGGTGCTTTATCTGGTGCAGTGGCAGGGGAACATCTTTACAGTTCCTTCTGATGATATCTCCAATATGCCCGGGGCTCAAGTCGTACGCAGGGTAAATATCCACTACCGCCAGGCCTTAGACGATATAACCACCCGGGATTTAAGAGGCAGGACAGTCTTCTACCATCTGGATTTTGACGCCCTCTGCCCTTTAGAGGACCCTGATGACGGCGAAGAGGCCGAAGACTTGTCCCTTTCTCAATATTTATGCCAGATAAGGCACTTAAGGAATACTGGCGCATATTTCCCTCTCGTTACCTTTGCTGTCTCTCCCGGATATGCGGATTTAGACAAGTCCTTGGTCTATATCCTGGGGTTTTTATGGGCCTGGGGCTATAAAGATGAAGTGGAAGAATACGCGGCATCTCTGCGCCGCAGAGAATTGGCACCCCTGCGCACTATCATTATGCGGGAGGCAAGCATTACAGACGCCGTCTTAGGGAATTATTCAAGGCCGCCTGTGTTTCTCTGGGAAGAGGTATCCCAGCCCATTATTGAAGGCTCCCTGGCAAGGGAGGTTTTTGATTATATTCAAAGGACAAACCCCTATCTACAGAACGCTCTATCTCGTTTAAGTTCTATCGGCATGGGTGGCGGGTATTTTGTTTATCCTTATGTATGTGCAGTTGCTTCTCTGGCCTTAGGTTATTTCCTCTATACTAGATTTAAGGAGATAGACATAGATTTTATTTACCGAAACGGCCATACTGCCCTGCTGCTGGATATTGAAGGAACTGTCTATATTGCAGATATTACTATGGGCCAGCATTTTATGGATAAATCCTTACTGAAACTGCACGAATTATTAAGGGTAAGAAAATGTGACGATTTTAGTATATTTTTAAGAGAGTACAACAAGAGAGGGTTTAATAGGCCGGTATTCAGGCCCTTGAGAGAAAGAGAAAAGGAGATAATTCTAAATTCCGGTATAGACGGCAGTTGGCAGAATTTTATTCAGGGCCCTAGGTTTCAGAAGTATTTTAGAGATATCGTCTCGGCTGTATGCGTCGATGCCCTGCAGCAAGGATTTGTGCATATTGCCAGTCCCTTGCCCACACTGGAAGAGTTTAATCAATACCTTTCGTGGCATCAGGGTTTTTCCCGTGGCAGGTTGCTAATCATCGTCCTTTCTCAGGGAGACCGCGTAGTCGTCCGGGAAATCCAAGAGTCTTCTCTATGTGCAGATTGTGTCCATATAGGAAGAGATGCCTTTGTTTACGGTAAAGACTGGAAGGAGGCCCTTTGGGAGGTTAAAGGTACCAGCAGTCCTGACCAGGTATGGCTCGTTATTGACTACCGTTTCTTTTCCCTGAAAGAGGTGTGTTTTTCTATGGATTGTCCCCTTGAGGCCTCTTTTTATCATACCGCACCTTCTCAAGCAAAAGAGTTCTGCCTACAGATACAAGATTTTCTTGCACAATTAGGCCTGTCTCCTCAGGCAGTAATCCCTGTTCTTTCCCAAAGTGATTTGGCAGATAGTTCCAGAGATTATGTGGATGGTATAAGCGGGATTATAGAGAGGATATTTGTCAGCAAAAATTTAGTAGAAGATGGGTATCCTTATATTTCTGGGGCGGGGGATATAGAGGCCTGCGGTCTGGGAATATATACACAGCAAGGAGAAATGGATAAAGAGGCTAAAGGAAAAACAAGGCAGGTAATAGAAAAGGCCCAGAAAGAAGAAAGAATAAAACAATTTAAAGATTTACCTCAAGAAACCAAAGATTTGATCTCCCAATATCCTCAAATAAGAAGACTATTAGAGAATAATCCTGTATACCTTATCTTCTCTCAGGAGCCCCAAAACCAAAGAGCGCCTCCTTTTATCTGGTTTGAATCTCGTGAAAGGTTTTTGGTTGCCTGCACCTTCCAGGGCCGTATCTATCTGCCCTTGTCTTTGATAACTCTTCTTCTCAAAGAAGAAAACGCCGGTCTTTTACAAGATATTCTTGAGCATGAATGCAACCATTTAAGAGGCAGGCCTGAAGACATAAACCAAGCCCAGGAGTTGAGCAGGAAGGTGTATAAGGAATTTTTTATCGCCGAAAGACGCAGGCATTATCTGTTTCTGCTTACGCCCATATATGTATTGGCAGGCATAGGAGCAGTTGTGGGCATCCTGCAGGGATATCTTTTAATAGGAGTAATATTTATCCTCTCGGTTTCCGTCTTTTTTGTGCTGGGTGTGCCACGCGACGTTTATTATTTTCTGGAGTCGGAAGGAAAGAGGGGTTCTGCATGCGTTGAGTCAGGGGTAGTTTCACACAATCTCGTAGGCTTATGCCATTTTCTCTTTCCTAAGGATTCAGCCGATAAATTAGTGCAGGAAAATGAGGTTATTGTATTTGAGGGGGTAAGATTAAGAAGGTTCGACTGGTTAGACTTCAGGGCTGTTTATTTCCTTGTAAGTTTGTCTTTTAGGATTCTTGAAAAGGCATTAAAGACCACATTTATTGAGGATAGGGCTAAGAGGGAATATTTAAGGCAGGGAAGGGCCGTTTTAAATCTGGATATTGCCCCTAAAAAGCATATATTTATATCCCATCCTTTTATTGTTTTGTTCTTTTCGGTATCAATCGCAGTATTGGTCTTGTTATTATTAGAGGATTACCTGTATTTACCGGCGGTTCTCGTTACGGTTCTTTCGCGTGCAGTTGTGGTTCAATGCCTTGCAATTCTCTACTATACAAGTTTTTCCAATTCAACGATGTTATTTAGAAAATACCATAGGCAGATAACCACAGATTTCAGGGATTTGGTCTACGCTACGAAACTCACCCACCTTGCACAGGTATTAGGAAGACCTATTGAGAGCACGCTGACATTTATAGGCGCAGGCCATATAGAGGGTTTAAAGGCGTACCTGGAAGACCCTGAACTGAGGCGGGAAAGATGGGCTTATTATTGCCGCCCAGAAAATATAGCCCTTCTTCAGAGAGAAATAGAGATAGACGACTCTCTCAATATAATGGAAGAGAAACTGGAGGAGGGCAGGAAGGTTTTCAGGGTTATAGGCAGTATTAAAGATATTGATTATGTAAAGCCGATTTTAGGGCTTGCTCGGGGAAGAGACCAGGTGGGCGGTGAAAACGCAGAAAGCCCCTCAGTTCCAAATTATTATGCGAGGTTCTGTATAGAGGAACCTATCAATAGAGCCCTCTTTAAGTTGAGCCTACCTACCTTAATTGACCAGGGGGCATTTTCGCTTCTTTTCATTGCGGAAATGATTCTTATTGGCTGGTTGGGAAAGGAGGCCTTGGCAGCAGCCACCCTGTCCAGGCTGGCCTTGGCTATTCTGTGGATACCCATTCAGGGGCTGGCTACCGCTGTATATCCTTTGGTTTCTCAGGCTGTAGGAGCCAATCATACGCAAAGGACGAAGGAAGTGAGTGTGAATTCTATTTTTATGGGCATTATACTCTCTTTGTTTTTTGGAGCCTTGATTTTTGCTTTGGCTCCTTCTATCCTCAGCCTCTTAGGTGCAAGTCCTGAGGTTATAAGTTTAGGAGTCCCTTATTTAAGGATATATTGTTTAGGGTCTTTGGGCATGACTACTATTTGGATAATGCGTTCTTTATTTAAGGCCTCAGG
>CAYNIO010000101.1:0-4405 GCA_964397495.1 uncultured Planctomycetia bacterium | reverse complement strand
GAAAGAAAATTTTTTGATGTCTGAGAATGTGCAAAATATTGAGTATTTTGGTACAATATTTGGGGAGGAGAAGATGGGATTTTGGGATTTTTTAAAGAACGTGTTTAACCTAGGGAAGACTCAAGGAAAGAGCAAGGCAAGAAGAAGAGCCCTTAAAGGGAATACAAAAAGTCCCAAAAAACCAAAAAGGAGAGCTGCTTCCAGAATTAAGACAGGGAAATCACTGGCGAGAAAGAAGCCCCGGCCAGAAGAGAGATCTTCCAGGAGAGGAAAGATAAGTCTCAAGAAAAGAACGAGAAAAAGATACGTAAGGAAACCTTCAAGAAGGCCAGTATCCAAACCTCAAGAGAAGGAAATTGGCGTAATTACCCATTACTTTGGCAAGATATGTGTGGGGGTGGTAAAACTTAAAGGGACGCTTAAATTGGGAGACAAAATACATATAAGGGGAGCGCACGACGATTTTGTCCAGGTGGTTTCCTCGATGCAGATAAACCGCAAGGATATAACCTCTGCTAAGAGGGGTCAGGAGGTAGGAATAAAGGTTCTTAAAAAAGTCCACGAAAATGATAAGGTTTATCTTGCAAGAGAAACTTAGCAAGGAAAAGTTGTTTTTTAATAAAGGTATGGTATAAATTAACCAATGTCTCGAAGTCTTATACTTGTAGGAGATAGGGTATTGATAGAGCCCGATGAGGGCGAGGGCAAAACCGATGCCGGGCTGTATCTTCCTCAGAACGTAAAGGAGAAAGATAAGGTCCAGGCAGGCAGGGTCGTAAACATAGGCCCGGGTTACCCTATATTTGACCCCAGCATCCTTAATCAGGAGCCTTGGACTAGATCCCAGGGAACAGTGTATTTTCCTCTTCAGGCTAAGAGAGGGGATTATTGTATCTTTTTGAGAGACCAAGGCGTGGAGATTGAGTTTGAGAAGAAAAAGTACATAGTAGTTCCCCATTCTGCGATTCTGGTGCTCATAAGGGAAGAAGAGGAGTAAATATGGGTTCGATGGATATATTCTGGTTGTTTTTTATGCTGGTGGCTCTACAGCCCTTCATAGCCCAGAGGCTTCTTGAGATGAAGCGTTTAAGGCTTATAGGCCTTCTGGAAAAGAAAAGGTCAAGCCGAGTAATTACCCTCATTCATCGTCAGGAGACTATGAGTATTTTGGGTTTCCCCATTTTTAGATATATAGACATTAACGATTCTGAAGAGGTTGTAAAGGCTATCCATATGACTCCTGATGATATGCCTATAGATATAATCCTTCATACCCCTGGAGGTTTGGTGTTAGCAGCGGTCCAGATTGCTTATGCCCTTATGCGCCATCCTGCCCAGGTGCGAGTATTTGTGCCCTTTTATGCTATGAGCGGAGGCACATTTATTGCTTTGTCTGCCGACGAGATTATTATGGGGCAGCACGCAGTCTTAGGCCCCATAGACCCCCAACTAGGTGAATATCCTGCTGCCTCTATTCTTAAAATTTCTGAAGAAAAACCCAAGGATAAATTGGAGGATAAGACTCTCATATTGGCAGATGTGGCTAAAAAAGCCATTAATCAAGTTGAAAACGAAGCCCGCAAACTCCTTAAAAAACATTTTCCTGAGGATAAAGCTTCTCAGATAGCCAAAGTTTTAACTTCAGGAAGATGGACACATGACTATCCTTTGTCTTTTGAGGATGTGAAGGAGTTAGGTCTGCCGGTTAAATCGGGAATACCTGAAGAGATCTACGAACTTATGCAATTGTATCCTCAGCCTTTAAGAAGGCAGCCATCTGTAGAGTATCTGCCTTTTCCTTATGTTCCTAAAAAGGGAAGTCAAAAGAGGATAGAAGACAAAAAATAGTGATTATGAAAGAAGATGTCTCCTTAGATGTTCTTTCTAGGAGAGAGGCAGGAGTACTCCTGCATATTACAAGTTTACCCTCAAGGTTTGGCATTGGAGATTTGGGTGCCGGCGCCTATAGATTTGTGGACTTTCTAAAGAGTTCAGGCCAGAGTTTATGGCAGATTTTGCCCCTTAATCCTACATCAGGCGAGCAGTTTGACTCTCCTTACAGCAGTATTTCCTCTTTTGCAGGCAACCCCCTTTTCATAAGTCCTGAGATTCTTGCCGAAGAGAAGTTGGTTCCCTATAAAGAGTTAGAAGACGCCCCCCTTTTTCCTCAGGATTTTGTAGATTATTCTCGAGCGAGGGACTATAAATATAGGATTCTAAATATTGCTTATAACAATTTCAAGGGCGCAAATTCTAAGGATGATTTCCAGAAATTTTGCGAAGATAATTCCTTCTGGCTTGAAGATTTTGTCCTCTATTCTGTGGGCAAGAATGTTTTTGGAGGCAAACCCTGGAATGAGTGGCCTGCTCAGATAAGAGATAGAGAAAAAGGTTCCTTAAGGAGTTTTAAAGAAAAATACAATGACCAGATAGAAAAATTAAAATTCTTCCAATACCTCTTCTTTAGACAGTGGTTTTCCCTTAAAGAGTATTGTTCTCGCAAAGGAGTTAAGGTAATAGCGGACCTGCCTATATATGTGAGTTTAGACAGTGCAGATACCTGGAGCCATCCTTGGATATTCAAGTTGGATTCTTCCAAAAGGCCTCAATTTTTGGCAGGAGTTCCCCCGGATTATTTTAGTTCTACTGGCCAACTGTGGGGTAATCCTATTTATGACTGGCCGGCCCTTGAGGAAGAGGGTTTTAGATGGTGGGTGGAGAGAATGAAGCATATTTCTAAACTCTGTGATATAGTGAGGATAGACCATTTTAGGGGATTGGTTGCTTATTGGCAGGTTCCTGCAGGTGAAAGGACTGCCATTAAAGGAAAATGGGTGCAAGCGCCTGCCCGCAATCTTTTGCGGACCCTTTTTGAAAGTATTCCTCATCTGGATATTATTGGCGAAGATTTAGGGGTGATAACCCCTGATGTGAGAAGAGTTATGCGTGATTTTGGCATTCCTGGAATGAAGGTTTTGCTTTTTGCCTTTGGCGAAGACAATCCCCGCCATCCCTATCTTCCCCATAACTACGAACGGAATTGCGTAGTTTACACCGGCACCCACGATAACAATACCGTAAGGGGCTGGTTTGAGAAAGAGGCCCAGGAATCTGAAAAGAGAAGGTTTTTTGAATATATAGGAAGAAGGTGTTCTCCGGAAGAGGTCCATTGGGAGTTTATAAGGCTTTCTTTTATGTCCGTAGCAGACAAAGCGATTGTGCCTATGCAGGATATATTGGGCTTAGATGATAAGGCACGCATGAACAAGCCTTCTACCACTGGGAATAATTGGAAGTGGCGCTTAAGAGAAAGTTTTCTCTCTCAGGAGGCAAGAGATAAATTATTTTCTTTATCGTGTATATATGGCAGATGCAAAGATATACAATCTTGACGGACAGGGATTTGTATGTTAATTTAATATAAATGGCAAAGAAAATTTGGTTTTTATTAGCAGTTATAATTGCATCTTCGCCTTGCTTTTCCAGGTCAAAAAATCCTTCTCTTTTAGAGGAGCAGGCAGCCTATTATCGGGATTTAGGACTTAAGGCTCAAAGGGAAGGCAATATCGAGTTAGCCTACCAATATTACCAAAAGGCTATAGAATTAGATCCCTTTTATGCTTCTGTTTACAATGATATGGGGGTAATTTGGGAGGCAAAAGGCAAAGACTCCTTGGCAGAGCGTTTTTACAAAAAGGCTTTAGAAGTAGATCCTAATTTTCTTGCCGCCTACACTAATCTTGCTCTTCTTTACGAGAAGAAGGGCAATTTTCTTGAGGCCATAAGATACTGGAAGGCAAGATATAAAAAAGGCAAGAAGGGCGAATTGTGGAGAGAGAGAGCCAAGGAGCATTTAATAGCCCTTTCTGCAAGGTTTCCAGAATTAAAGAAAGAATTGCTCCAAGAGAAGGCATTAAATCTTTCAAGGGAGCTCGCCTTAAAAAGGCAGAAAGAAAAGGCTAAAAAGCTTGAAGAGGCAAGGCTGTGTTTTGATAAAGGTTTAAGTTTTTTTAATCAGGCAAAATACATGGAAGCCCAACAAGAATTTAAGAAGGTTTTAGAACTTAACCCTCCGGACAAAGAACTTCTAAAAAAATCTCGCCAATTTTATATAGAAAGTTTAAGAGAAAATCTAAAGAAAAAGGCAAGTCTTTGCCTTAATCAGAGCCGCAGTTATTTTGAACAGGAGGATTACCTTTCGGCTTTACAGGAATTGAGGAAGGCTCAAGAGTTGATTGTTCAGATTCCCAAAAATAAGAAGTAACCCCTTCGCAATTCAGTAATGTCGCAAATACTGGTATTAGTCGACGGTTCATCTTTTTGCTATCGGGCTTTTTACGCCCTGAAGAATTTTTCTACCTCTTGGGGGCTGCCTACAGGGGGGGTGTTCGGGTTTAATAATATG
>CAYNIO010000100.1:0-4408 GCA_964397495.1 uncultured Planctomycetia bacterium | reverse complement strand
TGGCGCTTCCCGGGAGTTAAAGGATGCTCTATTGGTAAACCCCTATTATGAAGATGAACTTGCCCAGAATATCTATCGCGCCATTTTTATGGATGAGAAAGAGATAAAGGCCCGCATGAAAAAACTACGTCAGACTGTGCACCGCAACAATATTTGGAAGTGGGTAGGCAAGATTCTGGCAAGCGTGCCTAAAACAGAATAATCTCTCCTTTTTCACTCATTAAATTATATGCCTGAGAAATTTCCTTCTCTTCATGTATTAGAGGCTTCTGCAGGTGCAGGCAAAACTCGTGCCCTTTCCCAGAGGTTTGTAGAATTAACTCTAAAAATGCAGAAAGGGAGAATAAATCCCCAGGGGTATAGGAATATTTTAGCCATTACCTTTACCAATGAGGCAGCCAACCAGATGAGAGGCAGGATATTGCAGCTTTTAAAAGAAGAAGCCTTGAAGAATAAGGATGTCGAATGTGTAATAGACGACATATTGAGGAATTATTCCCAATTCCAAGTAAAGACCATAGACAGTTTTATGCATTCAATTCTTATGTCTTCTGCTTTGCAATTGGGTCTTCCTCCTTATAGGGAAGTAATACAGGAGGACTCAACATCGTTCCTAGAATATACTCTCGACAGTCTTATAAGAAAGTCTCAGGGCGACCCCTCTCTTAAAAAAATTTTTCTTGATTTTGTCAAAAGTTATCTTGAGGTGGAAGGTAAAAGGAATTGGTACCCCAAGAAGGATCTTCTTAAATTCATAAAGGAACTTCATTCAAGAGAATTTCAGAGTTTAAAAAGTTTTGATGTAAGTACTCCCCTCCAAAATTTCTTTTTGCTTGAGGCAGAGGTTAAGAAAAGCCTCAAAAAATTTATGCAATCGGTCGAGGAAAGGCCGTTCAAAATAGACAAAAGGTTCAAGATAGATCCTAAGATTGTCGAGTTTTCAGGCAGAAGTTTTTTTAAGAGGCTCTTTGAATATATAGATAAGGACCCAGATAGATTTTTGAAGGACAGCCCAACTTCCTTAAGAAAAATATGGTTTAATATAAGAGACCTTGCCTTCAAGGCAAGTTTATACTATGCCTATCACAGCTTCAGTCCTTATATTGGGATATTTAAACTTTTTGAAGGACATTTAGAAGAACTCAAATACAGAAAAAGGATAGTCTTTCTTGAGGAATTAGGGAAGAAGGCTTTTCAGTATCTTTATTCTGCCCAATTTTATATCCCTGAGGTCTATTATAAATTAGCATCCATATTCTGGCACTACCTTATAGATGAATTCCAGGATACTAACAGGCTCCAGTGGCAGAACTTAAGAGTTTTGGTAGAGGAGGCGTTATCTGGGGGAGGGTCTCTTTTTTATGTGGGCGACAAAAAGCAGGCTATCTACAGGTTCCGGGGAGGGGATGTGAAACTCTTTGATGAGATTAGGGATGATTTTAAAAATCGGGTGAATACATTTGTCCACAAAGTCCTTAAGGAGAACTACCGTTCTTCTCCTGTGATTGTAGAATTTAATAACCATATTTTTTCTCCCCATAATTTAGAGAGATTTCTTTCTTGTTGTTTTCCTCATCTTTCCGGCGAAGAAATAAATTTTGTAAAAAATGTATTTAGTAGTTCACGCCAGGTTTCGAAAAGGGAAGATAAGCATCAGGGATATGTGAGATTAGAGATGGTCGATTCTAAAGACGATGAACTGAAGGATAAAGTGGTTTCCCTTATTAAAGACTTAACTAAGAACGTTTCCTGGGAGGATATTATGGTTTTGGTGAGGACCCATAAAGAGGAGGAGGCAGTTTGCTCCTGGTTTATAGAGGAAGAAATTCCTGTTTATTCTAGCCGCACCCTCGATATAAGAAATCATCCTCTGGTGGGAGAGATTATAAGTTTCCTCAAGTTTTTAAATTCTCCCATAGATAATTTAAGTTTTGCTTCTTTCTTGATGGGAAAAATATTTTCGCGCCTTACTTTTAAAGAAGAGTATTTTTTCAGGCTTTATCTGGAGAAGTTAAGTTTAAACTCCTGCCAGAGCGTTCTTTATAGAAAGTTTAGGGAGGATTTTCCAGAATTCTGGCACAATTATATAGAATACTTTTTTAAACATGTAGGGTTTCTCCCTCCTTATGATTTGGTAAGCATAATGCTAAGAAAATTCTCGGTATGGAGAAATTTTCCTCAAGAGGAAGGAGTTTTTATGAAACTTCTAGAAATATTGCAAGACCTTGAGTCTCAGAAAAAAAATAGTCTTTGGAATTTTCTTGAATATTTAGATAAAGCGCGGGAAGAGAGTTTTTTTGTAAAGGGTTCTTTTGGGAATAAGTTGCGCCTCTTTACCATTCATAAGGCCAAAGGTTTAGAGAGCAGGATAGTAGTTCTGCCTTTTTTGGGATTGAATGTTGAACCTACCCGACCTCAAGAAGGAAGCAAGTTTGTATATGAGCAGGAGGATAATTTATGTTTGCTCTATCTTCCCCGCTATATATGCAAGGCCCCCTCCTTAAAAAAGATATATTCTCAAGCCTTTATCCTTTCCCTTGTGGACGAGTTGAATACTCTCTACGTTGGTTTAACCCGCGCCAAAGATCAGATTTATGGATTTCTTCCTTCAAAAGTAGGGAGGAAGAAGAATGTTTTGAAAGATTTATTCGAATTCAAAGATAGGGTGTGGGAGAAGGGTTCCCCTTATTTTGGAAAGGGGGAGAGGAAGGTTTATGTTTCAAAAGTTTTCCCCTTTTTGATTTGGGAGGAAAAAGACCCCCACGTATCTCTGAAAGAGAATTTTTATGAGGAGATTCTTTCTCAAGAGTTGGATTTGGAAACGCGTCAGGGTTCTCGAAGAGGAGAATTTATCCACTTTATTTTATCTTGTATAGAATACCTTGACGATGACTATGTGTCTTATCTCAAAGAATTGGTATACAACTGCAGTTGTAGACTTTGTTGGGCTCACCCTGAAGAGATTTTAGATGCGCTTTTAAAGTTTATGACTAATGAGTCTATAAGGAAGTTTTTTAAGAAAGGCCTTCAGTCTTATAGGGAGTTTGAAGTTGTAGACAGGGAAGGGAAGTTAAAGAGGATAGATAGGTTGATTCTTGAAGGCAAGAAAGCGGTAATTTTAGAATATAAGACCGGGGAAGCAGAGCCGTCCCATCAAGAACAGGTTAAGGAATATATAGGGATTATAAAGGAAGTTTATCCTCAGAGAGAAGTGGAAGCTTACATCCTCTACATCGATAAAGGTAACATTTCAAGCGTCGCTTGAAATGTTACCTTAGGAATGTATGGGTAGGAATATCGAAGAACTATTAACCGAGGGGAGAATAAAAAGATTTTTTAGCACCAGGAACAGAGTAATTTATCCTGGGGGCATATACCACATTATTCATAGGGCTCCAGGAAGAGAAAAGTTGTTTTTGGAAGAAGAGGACTATCTGTATTTCTTGCATATTTTAAAAGAATCTTCTCAGAAACTTTCTTGGAAGATACTCTCTTTTGTGCTTATGCCAAACCATATCCATATACTACTGAGAATAGAGGAATCCAATCTTTCTCAAGGCGTGAAGAGCATATGCGAGAGGTATGCTAAAGTTTTCAATCTTAAATATGAACGTAAAGGTCCTGTTTTCTCCAGGCCTTATCGTAGCGCTCTCTGCATGGATGAAGGATATATATTGACTGTATCTTTGTATATCCACCTCAATCCTTTTAAAGCAGGTTTATGTAAAAATGTATATGGGTATAGATGGAGTTCCTTGAGGATGTTTACAGACATAAGTAAGCATAAAAAGAGTTTTATTGAACCAGCTCCTGTGCTTGATATATTAGATGAGGATACTGTCCGCTCTAAAAAAATATACAAAAGTCTTATTTCAAAAAGTGCTCCTATAAAATTCAAAAATATTTTAGAGGAAGCAGGTTTTATTGATATATTCAAGAAGAGGTTGCAAAGGTTGTTGGGCAATATGGGTATAGCGAAGGTAAGATTTGAGGATTGGGATGCAGAGATTGAAAGATTTGCGGGCAGACGCTTAAAGAAACCTCAAGAAAGGCAAGCCCGCAGATACCTTATTCAACAGATGTTATCGAGGGGGTATAGAGTAATAGATATATCACAAAAGTTAAAGTTAAGCAGAAAGACGATTTATTTTATCCTTCAGGGTCAAGAGTGAAAAAGATAAGGTAACAAAATAAGCGACGCTTGAAATGTTACCTTAGGAAAGAATGATTTATAGTCTAGATTTTTCTGTAGATTTGGTAAAGTTTCTGGTGGAGAAACTGTATAAGAATTATGTTGAAGACCAGAATCTTGTTCGTATAGGTGTAGTGTTTCCAGGGAAAAGACCGGGCATTTATTTGCGCAATGGATTGAGTTTAAAAATAAAGAAGTCATTTGTTTCTCCCCGAA
>CAYNIO010000099.1:0-4431 GCA_964397495.1 uncultured Planctomycetia bacterium | reverse complement strand
AAATTTAAGGACGTAATCTATGCTGGAAGCCACGGCTCCTGTACCGCAGGATAAAGTTTCCTCCTCTACGCCCCTTTCATAAGTGCGCAGTTTTATAAAATTTGGCTTTTGTTTTTCTGCAAAATCAACGTTGGTGCCTTCAGGAAATATACGGTTATATCTTATAGAAGGGGCATATTTTAAAATATCTAATTTGTCTAAATTCTTAGAAAATATTACTGCATGAGGAACGCCGCTATTTATAAGATCTAAAACAAATGTCTTGGACTTAATCTTAATTTTAATATTCCTCTTTACATCCTTTACATCAGGCATTTTGATTTTAACTAGATTATCTTGGGTCTGGGCAAATATCACCGAGGCTGCAGACTTAAAAATCAATCTAGATTTTCCTAATTTTTTGCTCAAAAATAAGGCAAAACACCTCGCACCATTTCCGCACATTTTAGGTTCTGAACCGTCAGGATTAAAAATGCGCATATACCCATCCAGCCCCTTACACTTTTCCCAAACCAATACCCCATCCGCCCCCACGCTCCATCTCCTCCTGCATAAACTTACAGCCAACTGTTTAAGCTGGGCAGTAGACAATTTCTTATCTAGGTTCTCAATGATAATAAAATCATTCCCTGAAGCCTGCATCTTAAAAAAATGTAAGGTTTTAACCAAACCCTTCTTCATATCAAACCCTCTCCCTAGATATTAAATCTTTAAATGTTTGTCGTTCCCTAATAAGATAATGCCTTTTACCGTCCACCATAACCTCCGCACCAAGGAGACGGCTGTTGTAATTTGAAGCCATACTCATTCCATAAGCGCCGGCAGTAAATACACAAAGGAAATCTCCGGGTTCCAAAGATGGAAGCTGCCTAGATTTGCCTAAAAAATCTGAACTCTCGCAGATAGGACCCACCACATCCCAAAGACACTCTCTCCTCCTTTTAACAACAGGAGAAATCCGATGATAAGCGCCATAGAGGCTAGGCCTTACAAAATCATTCATACCTGCATCTACAATACAAAAATTCTTAGCCTCTCTCTTCTTCGTATAAATAACTTTGGTAAGCAAAACCCCCGCATTGGCTATAATAAATCTGCCTGGCTCTAATATTATCTTTAAGCCCATATCCTTCAGAAGAGGCAATATTTTCTTTGCAAATTTGTGAGCAGTCTGAACTGTCTCTTGCGTATATTGTGCGGCCAGCCCTCCTCCTATGTTGAAAATCTCTATCTCGGCAAAATTTCTCTCTATATATTCTACCACTTTTTTCACTTTGTGGATAGCCTCCATATAAGGCCGAACCTCAGTTATCTGAGAGCCTATGTGGATATGCAGGCCACATATCCTTACCCTCTTAAACCCCAAACTTAATTTAAATGCTTCCGTCAATTCCCGCTTGGTGAGTCCGAATTTATTCTCCTTTCTGGCAGTAGTAGTATAAGGGTGAGCATAATCCGATCTAAGATAGGGATTGAACCTTAAACAAACGTCTTGACTTTTCTTAAGAAATTTGCAGATTTTTTCTATGAGTAGGAGTTCCTGCAAGGACTCCACATTGATAATCCGTATTCCATACTTTATAGCCTGCCTCAACTCCTCTTCAGTTTTTCCTATGCCTGCGTAAACAATCTTTTTGGGTTCAACCCTAAGAAACTTAAGACGGAAAAGTTCCCCTGCAGAAACAATATCGAAACCACTTCCCAATTTATCAAGGTGCTTTAATATTGCCAGATTAGGATTGGCCTTAACCGAATAACAAATCAGAGGATTTAAGTCCTTAAAGGCATCCTTAAGCTTCAAAAAATGCTCTCGCAAAGTGCGCAGGCTATATACATAAAGAGGTGTGCCGTAAATACTGGCTAATCTTTCCAGATCTACATCTTCACAAAAAAGGCGGTTTCCTTTGTATTTAAAATAATGCATATAAAGGAGATTAATGCGATGAGAAAATCTTTTTAAATTCAGGAAAAATTATTCGGGAACTGAATTTCTTTAACTCTTCTGGAGTTAAATCCCTTATCTTCCTCTTATGCCCTTCGCAGAAACGTACAATCTTGCCTGCTATATCATAAGCCTTCCTAAAAGGAACTTTTTTGTAAACGAGATAATTTATAATCCTAGGGATGTAAATCTCGTCATCGTCTAAAATAGCATAAATCCTTTCCTTGCAAGGCCTTATCTTAAATAACAGTTTAGGCAATATAAGCAACTCGGATTTTACAGATTCAACCGAGGAAAACAGAAAATCTTTATCTAACTGCATATCCCTATTATAGGTGGAAGGCAAAGACTTCATCAATACAAACATTCCTAAAAGGTTACTATAGACTTTCGCCGTGTGCCCCCTTATCAGCTCCAAGAAATCAGGATTTTTCTTGTGCGCCAGAAGACTGCTCCCAGTGCAAAACTCTTCAGGCAATTCTAACAAAGAAAACTCCTTTGTAGAGTAAAGAATAATGTCTTCGCTCAAACGGGAAAGGTGCATCTGGATAAGGCTCAAAATGAACAGTAACTGCAATATATGATCCCTTGCCCCAGAAACATCTAAAGGGTTAGAAGCAATCTTCACAGGCAAAGATAATCTGTATCTACGCAAGAAATACCTTATAGCCTTCTCGTAAGAGGACCTCTTTAAAGGAGTGCCTGCACATGCTCCTGAACCAATATATATCTTAAGATTCTTAAGGTAATCTTTCAAAGACTGAATATCCCTTGAAAATTTCTCGGAGAAAGAAAGTATCCACTGGGAAAACTTTATTGTCTGGGCCCTCTGGGTATGAGTATAAACTACAAAAGGGATATCCTTGTAGCGTCTGGACAATAACCCAATACTTCTAAGAATCTTCTCCAAAGATGATATGATTTCTTGAGCCTGCTCATAACAGTAAAAAGTCTCATCAAATGCTATCTGTTCATTGCGAGAACGGAAAGTATGGAGTTTAAAACTAACCTGACCAATGTTTCTCTCCACAATATTCTGAATAAAAGTGTGTATGTCTTCATTTTGACAATCTATCTTCAGGCTCCCCTCCTTTATTCTTCGCAAAACTCCTTCCAGATACCTCTGCAGGGATTTAAATTCTTCCAAAGTAAGTATGCCTTCAAGGTAAAGCACCCTTATATGCAAAAGAGAATGATATACATCGTATTTCGCCAGCTTCTGGTCGTAATAAATGGATTTTTGGAATTCGAAAAATTCTCTCTCAGGCCTTCTCTTGAACCTCGCCCCCCAAAGTTTCTTTGCCATTATCTTCCTCTCACAAAAGGCAGACTAAAAAGCCTTATAAAACCTTCAGCATATGCCTGCTTAAATACGGACTCTCTCCCATAGGTGGATAATTTCTTTTTATAGAGAGAATATGGACTCTGCCGTGAAACTACCATGATATTACCCTTAAATAATTTAAGGGTTATTTTCCCTGTGAGGCGTTTCTTTAAAGAATCAAAAAAACTATCCAGGGCCATCCTCAAATCTGTAAACCACTGTCCATAATAAACCATCTGGGAATACTTTTGAGAAAGAATCCTTTTAAAATGAAGGGTTTCCCTGTCAAGACACAAATCCTCAAGTTCTCTCAAAGCCCAATGGAGAATCAAAGCCTGCGGGGTTTCGTAAATCTCGCGGGACTTTATCCCTACAAGCCTGTTCTCCACCATATCGATTCTGCCTACGCCGTGTCTTGAGCCTACATCTAAAAGATAGTAGATAATCTTCTCCAAATCCCCCCCAACATTATTTACCCTCACTGGAACTGCTTCCTTAAATTCTATGGTTAGTTTTTGAGGCCTGGCGGCAGTTTTTTCTAAGGGCCTTACCCAGAAATAAGAATCTAACGGCGGTTCTTTCCCTGTCTCCTCTAAAGGTCCGGCTTCTATGCTTTGACCCCATATATTTGTATCGATGCTGTAAGGATGAGTCGCTGTACCTTTAACCCTTATGCCCCTCTTCACTAAAAAACCTATCTCTTCCTCCCGAGACCTGAAGGACCATTCTCTTACAGGAGCAATTATCTTAAGACGGGGCTCGAGTATGGAAATAGTGGCCTCAATCCTCACCTGGTCATTGCCCTTACCTGTGCACCCGTGGGCTACAAACCCTGCCTTTTCGCGGCAGGCAATCTCTATAAGGTGCTTGGCAATGAGGGGCCTGCCCAGGGCAGTAAATAAAGGGTATCTATCTTCATAGAGAGCCTGGGCCTGAAGAGACCTTAATACGTAATCTTCCAGAAATTCCTTCACCAATTTCTTTACATAAATCTTCTTGGCTCCCAGCTCCTTTGCCCTTTTCTTTATTCTCGCAAAGTCTACATCTCTTCCTCCCAGGTCAGCAGTAAAACATATGACTTCAAAACCTTTATCTATAAGATAGGGAATGCAACAGGAAGTATCTACCCCTCCAGAATAGGCCAGAATTACCTTTTTCATCTTTT